>NZ_JBHYIK010000030.1:64845-111736 GCF_042739735.1 Amycolatopsis sp. NPDC059027
CTGCCCCCCCCCCCTGCATCTACCCCCCCCCCGGCCCCCCGGGGGGTTTTTGCCCGGGGGCCCCCCGGGGGGGGGGGGGGGGCGGGGCGCGGGGGGTCCCCGCGCGCCCCCCATGTCCGGGGCGGGCACCGGGCTGGCACTGGTCGGCGCCTACCTGCTGGCCGGAGAACTGGCCGCCGCCGAGTGGGACCCGGAGGCCGGGTTCGCGGGCTACGAGGCCCGGATGCGCTCGTTCGTCGAGGCCAACCAGGAGATCGGCCGCCTGCACGCGGAGAGCCGTGCCGTTCCCAGGCCGGACGCCGAGCCGGCCCCGGAGCCCGACATGGAGGCGCTCACCGCGCTGATCGAGCGCGCGATCAACGGCGTCGCACTGCCTGACTACACCGGGGTGCCGGACTCCGGCGCCCTGGCCGGACCGCCGATCGCTTCATCGGCCAGGCCGTAGGCCACCGCCTCGGGCGCGGTGTCGTGGTAGCGGCGGTCAGCTGCCGACGGGTTCGTGCCAGACCACGCCGGCGCCGAGTGCCGCGGTGAGGCGGGTGATCGCCTGGCGGGTGGCCTGGTCGCCGGCGTGCTCGGGGAGCCAGGCGCAGGCGAGGTAGGCGGCGGTGATGTCGGCGGTGGCGCAGGCGGCGGCCAGGCATTCCTCGATCCGTGCCAGGGAGGGGCCGGGGCCGGAGGGAAAGCGCGCGCCGGGCAGCTCGGCGCCGTCGATGACGTCGATGTCGAGGTGGAGGTAGACGGGGACAGGGCCGAGCCTGCCGAGGGCGGAGGTGATCGCGGCGGGGTCGGCGGGCACGCGACGGACGCGACTGGTGGTGAGGGCGGCGCTCTCGGCGGGGTCGAGGTCGCGGGCGTCGGCCAGTACGACGCTGGTATCGGGGACGGGTCGCAGGCCAAGCGTGTCGTCGAACAAGCCGGGCGTACGGCCGGTCAGCATGGCCAGTGCCATGCCGCCGAGGTAGCCGCTGGTCGATATGGCGGGCGTGTTGAAGTCGCCGTGGGCGTCCAGCCACAGCACGGCCAGGTCGCGATGACGGTGCTGCAGCCCGGCTACCGCCGCGCGGGTGGTGGGGCAGTCGCCGGAGAGCACCAGGGGTCTGGCGGCCCGCGTCACCGCGTCGCAGGCGGCCCGGTGCAGCAGGCTCATCCGGGCGGGGACGGTGCCGCCAGGAAGGACCGGGCGGACGACCTGGGTCGCGGTGGCGGGGATCGGGAAGGCCGGGATGTGCTCGTCGAGGTGCCAGGGCGTGACGATCAGATCCCACGCGCCATCGGTGCTGTGGTCAGCCACGAGGTGTCTCTCTTTTCTTCCGGTGGGCGAGCAGATCGAGCAGTCGTTGCAGTTCGGCGGCGCCGGCTTGCAGGTGTGCGGTGAGTTCCGCCCTGGCTTCTTCGGGGCCGCGGTGCAGCGCGTCCAGCAACTGGCGGTGGTCGTCCGCGGTGCGGCCGAGTTCACGGCGGGAGCGCTCGGCCAGCGCCAGGGCGAGGCGCTGTTCCTGCTGGAGCTGCTCGTGGAAGCGGCGCAGCCGGGGGCTGCCGGTCGCCGCGACCAGGGTGGCGTGGAAGAGCCGGTCACCGTCGAGCGCGGCGGCGGTGTCGCCGCGCTCGAAGGCGCGTTCTATCTGGTCGACCAGGTCGGCAAGGTTCTGGTAGATCACCGGGTCCCGGTGCTCGGTGAGGGCGTCGACCGCGGCCAGCTCCACGGCGGCGCGGGCCGCGTAGATGTCGGCGACATCCGGCCCGGTGATGTCCGCGACGACGATGCCGCGGTTCATCTGATAGCGCACCAGGCCCTCGCTTTCGAGGGTCCGCGCGGCCTCGCGGAGGGTGCTGCGGGAGACGCCGAGCTCGGCGGCGACGGCGGCTTCACGCAGCGGCGTGCCCGGCGGCAGCCGACCGGACAAGATGGCCTGCCGGACGGCTTCGGCGGCCTGCTCGGTGGTGCTCTGTCGCTGGATGCTCGCACCCAGGCCGGTGATCGGGTTCGTCACGGCCACCAGCCTCCTCCGGTGAAATCCGACCCGCCCCGCAAGATTGCCATATTGTCCGACAATCTGGCAAGACGCGCCTTGCAGACCGGATAACCACCTGGTCGACCAGTGAATCGCGGGAACCTTCGTTCTCACCGGCCCGGCGCCTCCCTCACGCGTCACGCGCCGAGGGAAACCCCGAATCCCGCTTCGTAGATCCTGCGGAGGACTTCCCAGGACAGTAATTCGATGTTGGTCTGGACGGAGATGACGTGCTCGCCGTCGGCGGTGCTCACCGTGAAGAACATGGATCCCCAGTAGCTGCCGCCCACGCCGCGCAGCGTCCGGCCGCCGGTGGCCGCTTTGTCGAACTCGAACAGGCCGAGGCCGTATCGGGTGTGCGGCAACCAGTTGGCGCCTTCGGTGGAGACCGTGGTCCACATCTGGCGGTGCTGGGCCGGCGGCAGCAGGGTGCCGCTCGCCAGCGCCCCGACGGCACGGATCATGTCGCCGGTGGTGGAGACGATGTTGCCGGGGAGCCATGAGGTGGTGAACTCGGTGACGTCGAGCGGCTCGAGTCCGGGATCCTCGAGCAGCGACTCCCAGTTCTCCCCGGTGACCGCGGACATGTCGGTGCCGTCCTTGAAGAACTGCCGGGAATACGCGCGCGGGTGGGGCTCGCGGTAGCCCCGCTCCCCGTGCGGTCGCACGTAGGTGTGGGTCAGGCCGAGCGGCCGGAAGACCCTGCGTTCGACCTCCTCGGCGAAGCTGTTGCCGGTGATCTTCCCGATCATCGCCTCTGCGAGGTAGAAGCCGCCGTTGGCGTACCGGAAGCGCTCGCCTGGCTCGCCGACCGGCGGCTGGGAGACCGTCATCCTCAACAGGTCCTCGGTGGTGAATTCGTCGAAGCGATGCTCGAGGAACGCGGCACGGGTGGCGTATCGATCGGTCAGTTCCGGCGCCAGCCCGGTGGCGAACAGGCCACCGGTGTTGCTGAGCAGATGCCGGATGGTGATCTTGTCGCCGTCGTAGCCGTTGACGTCCAGCACGCCCGGCAGCCACGTGTTCACCGGGTCGTCGATGCTCAGCCTGCCCTCGGCCTCGAGAGCCAGGAACACCGTGGCCATGAATGCCTTGCCGCCGCTGCCGATCTGCGCGTGCTCCCCCGGTTGGCGGCGGGCGCCGGTCCTGAGGTCGGCCACGCCCGCGGTGCCGAACCAGGTCCGGCTCCCGTCCTTGACGTCGACGACGATGCCGGGGACGCCGACCTCGGCCACAGCCCAGTCGAGTACCTGCTGGATATCGGTGTTGGTCATGCCGTTGCCTTTGCGTTGCGAACATTTCTGATATCAAAAAAGTTACGTTGCATACACGATCCGGTCAATCAGCTTCTCCTGATGCAATGACCAAATTCGCAGGTCAAATACCATGATTCGTTGCACGGCTCTGTCGGCTAATGCAATGGCTGTGTTGCGTTAGAATGCTCCAGCGTCGAGGAGTCAGGGGGAGAAAATGGCCGGCGAAAGACTCACCAGGCAGGACCGGCGGCAGATCGCCGCGGGACTGCGGGACGGGCTGACCTACGCCGCGATAGGCCGCGGCATCGGGCGGCCGACCTCGACCGTCACCCGTGAGGTGATGCGCAACGGCGGGCCGGGCGGCTACCGCGTCGACCAGGCCCACCGCGCCGGCACACGCCACGTGCGCGGCCGCAAGACCACTCCGCCGGCTCCGGCACCGCGAGGTGCCGACCTCGGCGGGCGCGACCCGCGGATCGTGAACGGGGTGGCCGCGCACAGCACGGAACTGTTCGTCCAAACAGGACTCCCGAGGATGATGGCCAGGGTGCTCTCCGCGCTCCTCACCACCGACAGCGGCAGCCTCACCTCGGCCGATCTCGTGCGACGCCTGCGCGTCAGCCCCGCCTCCGTCTCCAAGGCCGTCGGCTACCTGGAGGCAAGGGAAATCGTCAAACGCGAGCGCGACCCCCGCCGCCGGGCGGAACGCTACGTGGTCGACGAAGACATGTGGTTCCAAGCCATCATGGCCAGCGCGCGCATCGACACCCAGATCGCCGCCGCCTGCGAGGCGGGCGCCCGGAGACTCGGCGCCACCACCCCCGCGGGCGTCCGGCTGGAGAACATGAGCCAGTTCCTCCGCCGCGTCAGCGACGACCTGACCCGCTCGGCCCGGCACTGGCGCCAGGTCTACGCCACCCACCCGCCTGCCAGGACCGGTGACGAGTCCACGGCCGAGGGGTGAGCGCGCGTTCGGTGTGCCGCGGCCGGGCGATCCTGCGCAGTCACCGGGCGGCGTGGTTCTGGATGTGGCGGGCGGCGGTGAGCACGATCGGTGCGGCGAGCCAGCACAGGTAGGCGCCGGTGTTGGTGGTCAGGAACGAGACGGGGATAGAGACTGCGAACACGATGGCCAGGCAGACGCTGCGCACCAGGCTCTGAGCGAACACCCGGGGCGGGATGTCGGTGCGGTACAGGTGTTCGCGCCGGACCTCCCGGATGATCAGCGCGAACGACGCGGACGCCAGGACCTGCACGATCGCATACAGGCTGAACCGGGGCGGGAACGCACCGGCCGCGGTGATCACCCGGGTCGCGAACGGCATCAGGACCTGCATGAACAGCCAGGCCAGGGTGAGGCTGGTCAGGCGGCTGCTCAGCGAGCCGACATGACGGAAGATCTCGTGGTGGGCCCGCCAATGCGCGGCGATCACCACGAAGCTGAGCGCGAAGGCCAGGTACTCCTTCCCGTGCTCCCCCACCGAACCCAGCATCGCGCCGGTGGTGTCGCCGGTGGGAACGGGGAGTTCCAGCGCCAGCAGGGTGAGCGCGATCGCGATCACCGCGTCGACGAACATCGTGAGCCGCTTGGCAGCCTCCGCCCGCACCTCACCGGTCTCGCCGATCTCGCCGCCGGGTGTGTGGCTGACAGGAGTCGCCATGATGAGAACCAGCTCCCCCGGTATCAGGCGGCGATCTCGACGGCCGGCTGGGGCGTGGCCGCCAGTCGCCGGGACCGCACCGCCAGAATGATCATCACGGCCGGGATCAGGATGTCGGTGATCAGGACTCCGCCGGTGTTGCCGGGAGCGTGGTCACCGCCC
Source organism: Amycolatopsis sp. NPDC059027 (assembly GCF_042739735.1). Lineage (NCBI taxonomy): Bacteria > Bacillati > Actinomycetota > Actinomycetes > Pseudonocardiales > Pseudonocardiaceae > Amycolatopsis > Amycolatopsis sp. NPDC059027. Next base: position 69,940 of record NZ_JBHYIK010000030.1, read on the forward strand.
GCGAACCACTGGTAGACGTGACCGACCACGGCTCCCCACAGGAACATCCCGGCACCGAGCCCGATAGTGATCCGCTCGCGCGCGGACGCCGAGGCGGCGCGGAATCCCAGGACGGCCAGCCCGAGGTTGGCGAAGGCGATCTCGAACAGGAACGGCGTCCGGCCGAACCCGATCGCGGTGGCCATCACGTCCGGGACGGCGAGGAACGCGACCGTCATCCACAGACTGCCCAGCCCCATCGCGCCGATGGCCCACCAGCGCTGCCAGATCTCCAGCCGTTCCCGAGGCGAGGCGACACGGCGGGCCCGCACGGCGGCGCCGATGGCCGGGATCAGGATCCAGACCACGGGGAAGGCTGACTGGGCGAGGTAAGAGAAAGTGTCCATACCCTCAGTCTTACCTTGTTAACATTAACGTGTCAACACTCTGTTATGCTGACGCCATGGACGACGGACTCGCAGACCTGCTGCACCGGGTCGTCATGCTGCTGGGCGAAGCGACCCGGCGACGCACCGACGACCGAGACGGCCTGACCTACAGCCAGATACGACTACTGGGCACACTCGAAGACATCGAACCGGCGACACAACACCGCCTCGCACAGGCACTGTCGGTATCCGACCCCGCGATCAGCCGGGCACTACGACCACTCGAAGCAGACGGCCTCGTACACATCACCATCGACCCCGACCACGCACGACGACGACTGGTCCGCCTCACCAACACCGGCCGAAAAGCCTTCCACAGCGCCGGAAAACCGCTCCACGACGAATTCCGCACCGCACTCGTCGCCGCCGGCTTCCCCTACGAACGCTACCTCGAAGACACCCAACGACTGGCCGAACTCCTCACAGCCACCCGAGAACCGCTACCCGTTCCGCGACAGTGAAAGCCCGGGCGGAGAAGGAAATACGGTTGAGCGGGCGTCGCCGCCGCGACGATCATGTCCGGGTGACCGAAACCTCTGTGTCCGTCGGGCAGGACGAAGACGAGGACGATCTCCTACCGGACCGCCCCCTCTCAAACCGGAGAAACCGATGACCCGTAACGCCATTGACGCCGCTTCCGCTGTCGCCGTCGGCCCCTATTCCCATGCCGTCGACACCGGGAGCCTGATCCTGCTGTCCGGCCAGACCCCGCTCGACGGGAGTACCGGCACCTTGGTGGACGGCGGGATCGCGGCGCAGACCCGTCAGTGCTTCACGAACCTGTTCGCGGTGCTCGCCGCCGGCGGCCTGGCACCAGACGACGTGCAGAAGTGCACCGTCTTCCTCACCGACATGAACGATTTCGCGGCGATGAACGAGGTCTACGCCGAGATGTTCGACCAGCCCTACCCCGCTCGCACCACCATCGGCGTCGCCGCCCTGCCGCTCGGTGCCGCGGTCGAGATCGAAATCATCGCGAAACGCCGTTGAACCCCCGCGAGAGCCGGTGCGTGGCGCGTCAGAGCTCCAGAACGAACTCCGCCCCGCACTCGGCCGGGCACGGCGCCGGCGTACCGCACTTCAGGCAATGGCCCTCGCTGGGCCGATGCTGCGCGAGCGTCGCCACCGCGCGCTCGCGGTAGCGGCTCAGCTCGGCATCCCAATCGTCTTCGAACATCCCGCGAACGGGAACCCCAGCAGTCATCCTCATCACGACCTTCAGCGTGCTCCGGCCAAAGCCCCCGGCCGAACCGGGCGCTTCCTGATTCCGTTGTGCTGTGCCGCGGCGCACGTCCTGTCTTCTTCGTCACACCCTACGCCGCTTCGCCTCCAGCCAGCCGGGATTTCGGCATTTCAGGACACATCGGTTGCCCGAACGGTCGCTACGCCCGGTTCGCGGCCTGCTTGACGGTCCTGATCACGGGGGCCGTCTCGATGTGGGTGATGGCGGGCAACGCGGCCACCCGGGTGGTCAGGTACCGGTACAGCTCCCGGTGGTTCGCGCACACCACGCTCGCGCACAGGTTCGTCGGCCCGGTCGTGGCGGCGGCGAACGCGATCTCCGGATGCCCTGCCAGGGCCGTGCCGGCCGCCACCAGGTGCGCGGGGGCGACGGAGAGCCAGAGCAGGGTTCGGGGGCCGACACCGAACAGGCCGCCGTCGACGTCGATGTCCAGGTACAGCACCCCGCGTTCGCGCAGCTCGGTCATCCTGCGGCGGACCGTCGTCGGCGACCAGCCGGTCACCGCGGCCAGCTGCTCGACGCCGGTCCGGCCGTCGGTGGCGAGCGCGGCGAGGAGCTTGCGGTCCCCGTCGTCGAGCCGCACCGGTCCCGGCCGGTGCGGCACCGGGGGCGGGCGCAGCCGGGCGATCGACTCCTCGTCCAGGGATCCGAGCTTGGCGACCAGGCTGTCCGGGCCGCCGTAGAACGCGTGCAGCACGGAATGCGCGGTCACCCCCTCCACGCGCGGGGTGCGCGGGAGCTTGGCCAGCAGCAGCGCCTCGCTGTCGGCCTCGCTCTCGGTGCGGACCGTGCAGGTGATCTCGGTGCCTCCGGAGGTGATGCTCACCCAGGACGTGTCCGGTCGCCGGGCCAGCGCCTCGGCGACCGGGACCGACGCCGCGGGCGCGCAGCGCACTCGCAGGAACCACAGCACCGCCCCCAGCGCGGCCGGGTCGACCCCGCCGAGCACCCGCACCGCCCCCGCCGACCGCAACCGGGCGTACCGGCGGGCGATGGTGCGATCCGACACGCCGAGCACCTCGGCGATCGTGCTGAACGGGGCCCTGCCGTTGATCTGCAAGGCGTGCACGAGCCGACGATCCAGCTCGTCGTAGTCGGATTCCACCGAAACAAGCGTAATCATCGTCGGATACCGACGCAATCAAGCCCATTTCTGGCGCGACCGCGTCGGCGAGCGGAGCGTTGCTCTCGTCCTGATCGACACCACCAGGGGAGAACACATGGACACCGATGTGCTCGTCGTCGGCGCGGGCCCGACCGGCCTGACACTGGCCGGCGAACTGCGCCTGGCGGGGGTTTCGGCCGTGCTGGCCGACAAGCTGTCGCAGCGCAGTACGTTGTCGAAGGCGGGCGGCGTGCAGTCCCGCACCCAGGAGGCCTTCGACCAGCGCGGCTTGCTGGAACCGTTGCTGGCCACGGGAACCTACCCGGTCGGCACCGCCCACTTCGCGGGTATCACGCTCCCGCTCACCCGGGACAGGCACCGGCATCCGTGGCGGTCCATCCCGCAGGTGGCGATCGAGGGATTCCTTGTGCACCACCTTGCCGCACAAGGCATCCACGTCCGGCGCGACCACGAGCTGACCGGCATCGCCCAGGATGCCGACGGGGTCACCGCGACCTTCGCGAACGGTGGTGTCCTCCGCTCCCGGTACCTGGTCGCGGCCGACGGTGGCCGCAGTACGGTGCGGTCGCTGCTGGGGGCGGAGTTCCCCGGCAGGCCGGGCACGACGACCACCGTCGCCGCCGACGTGCGGTTGGGCGGCGACGACCAGGCGATGACGCACACCCGGAGCGAGGACGGGCACTGGGTGGCGGTGTTCCCGCTCGGCACCGATCCGCAGGGCAGGCCGCTGCGCCGGCTCTCGCTGGGCGGGCCGGGCCGGTCACTGCCCCGGGAGGTCCCGGTCACCGAGGACGAGATCCGCGATGGGCTGCGCGCCGTCTTCGGCTCCCGGGTGGAACTGCTCGAACTGCGCTACGCCCGCCGCATCACCAACGCGGCCCGGCAGGCCGCGCGGTACCGGCACGGACGGGTGTTCCTGGCGGGCGACGCCGCCCACGTCCATCTCCCGATCGGCGCGCAGGGCATGAACACCGGGATCCAGGACGCGCTCAACCTCGGCTGGAAGCTCGGTGCCGCGGTACACGGCTGGGCCCCGGCGCATTTGCTCGACACCTACCACGCCGAACGCCATCCGGTCGCGGCCGCCGTGCTGCGCAACGTTCAGGCGCAGAGCCTGCTGATGGACCAGCAGGGCACCGGCGACCCGGATCTGCTGGCCGCCAAGGAAGTGTTCACGGCACTGACGCGGCTGCGGGACGTGCAGTACCACCTCGACGACATGCTGTCCGGGATGGGCATCCGCTACCCCATGCCAGGCACCGAAGATCAACCGCTCGCCGGACTCCCCGCGCCCGATCAGGATCTCGGCCCGGTCCGGTCGCACGAGCTGCTGCGGAGCGGGCGCGGCGTCCTGATCGACCCGGCCGACAGGTTCGCCAAGATGGCCGCCCTCTGGCAGGACCGCGTCGACCGCGCGGGGCAGGGCACCGGCGCCGAGCCGATGCTCATCCGGCCGGACGGCTACGTGTGCTGGGCAGGCGACCCGGACGACCTCGAACCAGCGCTCGGCCACTGGTTCGGCGAGCCGCACTGAGCACCGGCCGAGGTCCTGCCCGTGGAGACAGGACGGATCAAACCTTCGGGCAACTCTCCGGCCTGCCACCGCTCCGAAGCAACCCGATTCCGATTCTTACGTCTTCCGGACAAAGCTTCGACAAAGGTCGCGAGAGGGGCGCCGAAATGGAATTCACCGCTCAGAAGACAATCAAAATGGCCATCGTGGGCGGAGCGTTCGCCGCCACCGCGCTCCTTTCCGCGTGCAGCGGAAACAGCGTCGCGGGAAACAGTTCTCCGGTGCAGAACGCGGCGGAACCGGCGGCCGTCGAGCAGGTGCGGGAAGGCGGCCAGGGGGCGGCCACCGGAGGTTCCGGCGCCGCGGGTTCCGGCACCGCGTCGAACGGCGATGTCAACTGCAGCCGGCACGGCGGCCAGGTCGGCGCGCCGGGGCGGCCGAAGATGGACCTGATCGCGGTGGCCGCGACCGATGGCACCAAACCGGGCTGCACCGAAGCGTTCAACGTGATCACGGAGTACTACCAGAAGCTGCCGCAGGCCGAAGGCCCGGGCGAGCGGGTGCTCGACGTCCAGGGGAAATGGACCTGCGCTCGTCAGGAGGACTCCGCGGGCGGCAGCCAGGGAGCGGTGACCTGCGGCGTGCCCAACAGCTCCCTGCAGCTGGAGACCAGGCCCTCGAACGGCGCCGGGAAGACGCCTGTCCAGCAGGTCCGCAAGTTCCCGAGCACCACCCAGTCGGTGCAGTTCACCGGGTACGACGACGGCGTGCGGATGGTCCGCTTCCAGCTGGTCACCCCGCGGCAGGGCGGCCAGGGCGCGCCGGTCGACGGCAAGACCTACCGGCTCCCGCTGCAGAAGGGCGGCAAGGTCTTCAGCGCGGCCACCCTGTGCCCCAGCGCGTCGGTCACCATCGACGGCCAGGGCTACGGCAACCAGCCGTGCGGCCAGGACCGGCTGATCCAGCAGCTGAAGGACGGCAACCCGGTGCTCGCGCGGATCAGCGTGAACAGCGACGACGAGATCACCACGGTCAAGGAGATCTACCACCCCTGATCCGGGGGATTCGGAAACCGGCAGCCGGGAAGTTCACCCGGCTGCCGGTTTTTCGCGCTCGTCCCGGCGACGACCCTCGTCATGCCGTTGCCTGCTTGTGTTCTTGTCCGGCCGGCGTGCGCCGAACACATGTTACCCGCTGGTAGCATATTGTCGGCGTATCGAAAAGCGCATACGTGCCGGCAACAGGCCGCTGGTTTGACTGGGCGGCATGACCTCCAGCGAATCAGCCCGAACGGCGGTCCGCCGCACCCGCTCGCCGGCGTCCGCGTCTTCCGCGGCCGGTTCGGCGCTGGGTGTCACGGTCTATGGCTGCGAGCAGGACGAGGCCGCCTTGTTCCGGGAGCTGGCGCCTCGGTGTGGCATTACGCCGACGATCACCGACGCCGCGGTATCCGAAGCCACCGTCGAACTGGCGTCCGGAAACCGATGCGTCAGCGTGGGTCACAAGACGCACATCACCAACGCCACCCTCCGCGCGCTCAGCCGGACCGGCGTGCGGTACATCTCCACCAGGAGCATCGGATACAACCATCTCGATGTGGAGTACGCGGAACGCGTCGGCATCTCCGTCGAGAACGTCGCTTATTCGCCCGACAGCGTGGCCGATTACACGGTGATGCTGATGCTGATGGCGATACGAGGCGCGAAATCCGTTCTCAGGCGCGCGGATGTCCATGACTACCGGCTGAATGACGTACGCGGGAAAGAGCTGCGCGATCTGACCGTCGGGGTGATCGGGACGGGACGCATCGGCGTGGCGGTCATGGACAGGCTGCGCGGCTTCGGCTGCCGCGTACTGGCCTACGACAGCCGTCCCAGGAACTCCGCCGACTACGTTCCGCTCGACGAGTTGCTGCAGCTGAGCGACATCGTCACGCTCCACACCCCGCTCAACGCGGGCACCCACCATCTCCTCGATCGCCGGCGTATCGCGCAGCTGAAACACGGTGCGTTCGTCATCAACACCGGCCGCGGTGCGCTTGTCGATACCGAGGCCCTCGTTCCGGCGTTGGAAAGCGGCAGGCTGGGCGGCGCGGCGCTGGACGTCCTCGAAGGGGAGGAAGGGATCTTCTACGCCGACTGCCGAAGCCGGCCCGTCGCGAGCAAACCATTGGCGCGGCTGCAAAGCATGGCCACCGTGCTCATCAGTCCGCACACCGCCTACTACACGGACCACGCACTGCGGGACACCGTCGAAAACAGTCTCATCAACTGCCTGAATTTCGAAAGCAGGACGCAGCATGACTAGGGTGAAGGTCGGCATCTTGTTCGGGGGTTCCTGCGAGGAACATCCCGTCTCCCTCAAATCCGCGCGGGAGGTCGCCAAGAGCCTCGACACCGGAAAGTACGAACCGTTCTGGATCGGCATTTCGCAGAGCGGCTCCTGGACGCTTTGTGACAGCGCGGACGGGGAGATCGGCGACGGCAGGCCCGCCCTGCTGTCGCCGGACCCGGCCGTCGGCGGATTGCTCGTCCTCGACCACGGGAAGTACGAAGAGATCCGGCTGGACCTCGTGCTGCCCGTCCTGCACGGCAGGTTCGGCGAGGACGGCGCGATCCAGGGGCTGCTGGAACTCTCCGGCATCCCCTACGCGGGCTGCGACATCCAGAGCTCCGCCGTGTGCATGGACAAATCCCTCGCCTACGCGGTGGCCCGCGCTGCGGGAATCGCCACGCCGAAGTTCTGGACCGTCACACCGGGCGAGACCTTCGATCTCAGCCAGCTCACCTACCCGGTCTTCGTGAAGCCTGCGCGTTCGGGTTCGTCCTTCGGTGTCAGCAAGGTGAACTGCGAAGAAGAGTTTCCGAAGGCGCTGGAAACCGCGCGGCAGTTCGACTCGAAGGTGCTGATCGAAGAGGCGGTCGTGGGCAGCGAGGTCGGCTGCGCCGTCCTGGGGAACGATCCGGATTTGACCACCGGCGAGGTGGACCGGATCGCGCTGTCCCATGGCTTCTTCAAGATCCATCAGGAGACGGACCCCGAAAGCGGTTCCGAAAACTCGACGCCGATCGTTCCCGCGGACATCCGGGCGGAAACGCGCGCACTCGTACAGGAGACGGCCAAGGCCATCTATCGCGCCTTCGGCTGCGGCGGGCTGGCTCGGGTGGACATGTTCCTCACGGAATCCGGCGAGGTGGTCCTCAACGAGGTCAACACCTTGCCCGGCCTGACCTCCTACAGCCGCTATCCGCGCATGATGGCCGCCGCCGGGTTGCCGATGGCCGAGGTGATCGACCGGCTCGTGTCGCTGACCTTGACGGGTAATCGGCGATGAAGGCCGACTTCGTCTTCGTGGACGAGCTCGTCCCCGGGATACGCTGGGACGCCAAGTACGCCACCTGGGACAATTTCACCGGTAAACCAGTGGACGGCTACCTTGCCAATCGCATCGTAGGCACGAGAGCTTTGTGCGCGGCCTTGGAAAATGCACAGGAAAAGGCCGGATCGCTCGGCTTCGGGCTGTTGCTCTGGGATGGTTACCGCCCGCAACGCGCTGTCGACAGCTTCATGCGCTGGTCGAAACAGCCGGAGGACGGCCGGACGAAACAGCGGCACTATCCGCACATCGACCGGCCCGCGATGTTCGAGCAGGGATACGTGGCCACCAGATCCGGGCACAGCAGGGGCAGCACGGTCGACCTGACCTTTTACCAGCTGGCCACCGGGGAACTCGCCGCCATGGGCGGCGACCACGACCTGATGGACCCGATCTCCCATCATGGCGCCGGCGGCATCACGGAAGCCGAAGCGCGAAACCGCCGGCATCTTTGCTCCATCATGGAGGCCTGCGGTTTCGCCCGCTACGACTCCGAATGGTGGCATTACTCGCTGCGCGACGAGCCCTATCCGGACACCTATTTCGACTTTCCCATCAAAAGTGCCGAAGGTCTTCTGGTCCATGGCTGAGATCCGGCGGCCCGCCGGACAGTGGGCGATAAGGACGTCCAGGCCGTGACGGCACCGCGCATCGTTGTCGCGGGCGGCCATTCGGCCGGGCACATCGAGCCCACGATGAACCTCGCCGACGCGCTGCGCCGCCTGGTGCCCACGGCCGAGATCACCGCTCTCGGCACCGTCCGCGGCCTGGACACCACGCTCATCCCGGCCCGCGGCTATCCGCTCGAACTCATCCCGCCGGCGCCGCTGCCGCGCGGGCCGAACCGGGCCCTGCTGCACACACCGGGCAGACTGCGCGACGCGGTGCGGGCGGCCGGGGCGGTACTCGACCGTGTGCGGGCCGAGGTCGTAGTGGGCTTCGGCGGCTATGTGGCTTTCCCCGCCTACCTCGCCGCCCGCCGGCGGGGCCTGCCGATCGTCGTCCACGAGGCGAACGTCCGGCCCGGTGTGGCCAACCGGCTGGCGGCCCGGATGACGACGCGCGTGTTCACCGCCTCGCCGAGTGTCCGGCTGGCGCACGCCACCGCCATCGGCATCCCGCTGCGCCCGGCGATCACCGGGCTCGACCGGCCCGCGCTGCGCGACGCGGCCCGGTGGCGGTTCGGCCTGCGATCCGACGGGCCGGTCCTGCTGGTCACCGGCGGTTCGCAAGGCGCCGGGGCGATCAATGCCGCGGTGTCCGGCGCGGCGACGGCGCTACGGGCGAGCGGTGTGCAGGTGCTGCACATCACCGGGCAACGGCACGTGGTCGAGGTATCGGACGGCGACCCGCCTTACGTCGTCACGCCCTACGTCGACGAGATGCGGTACGCCTACGCCGCGGCCGACTTCGTGCTCTGCCGCTCGGGCGCGATGACGTGCGCCGAGCTGGCCGCTGTCGGCCTGCCCGCCGCGTACGTCCCGCTGCCGCTGCGCGGCGGTGAGCAACGACTGAACGCCGAGCCCGTCGTCGATGCAGGCGGGGCGCTGCTCGTCGACAACGCGGACCTCGACCCGGCCTGGATCGAGACCGCTCTGATCCCGGTGCTCACCGACCCCGAACGACTCGCGGCGATGTCGGCCCGCGCGTCGGCGGCGGGTGCCTCGGACGCGGACGTCGTGCTGGCCAGGCACGTGCTCGGCGCGGTCGCCGAGCGAAGGGGGATCGCCCGGTGAGAAAGGCCGTCAGCTGCCGGAACCCGGTGGTGCGGCGGGGAGCCGCACCACCACGCGGAGCCCACCGGCGGGCAGCGGGGTGAGCGCGAGGGTTCCGTCGTGTGCTTGGGCGATGCTCTTGACGATCGCCAGGCCGAGGCCGACACCCGCGTGGTCACTGCGGATGCGTTCGGTGCCGCGCTGAAACGGCTCGACAAGCGTGGAAACCAGGTGCGGCGAAAGCTTCTTGCCGGTGTTCTCGACAATGAGCACCACGCCCTTGGAACGAACGCCGGTCGTGACCCGCACGGTGCCCTCTTCGGGAATATTGTGGACGATCGCGTTGTGCACGAGATTCGTGGTCAGCTGCAGCAGGAGCGCGTGCGAACCGATCACGGGGGTGACGTCGCCGGAGGTCTCGATGGTGAGACCGCGTTTTTCCGCGAGGGGAAGGAGTGTTTCCGAGGCTTCTTCCGCTATCAGGGACAGATCGACGAGTTCTCGGGTGAAGGACCGTTTGTCGGCACGGCTGAGCAGGAGCAGCGCTTCGGTGAGATCGATCGCCCGGGTGTTGACGTAGTTGAGGCGCTCGACGAGTTCGCCCGCGTCGCGGCCCGGATCGTTGCGGGCCACGTCGAGCAGCGTCTGAGTGATCGCCAGCGGTGTGCGCAGTTCGTGGGAGGCGTTGGCCGCGAATCTCTGCTGCTCGGCGACGTGTGCTTCGAGCTGGGCGAGCATGGCGTCGAAGGCGTCGGCCAGCTCACGGAATTCGTCGTCGCGGCCTTCCAGCTCGATCCGGTGCGAGAGCGACCCGCTCGCCGCCCTGCGGGTGGCCTGGGTGATGCGCGTCAACGGGGCGAGCATGCGACCCGCGAGCACCCACCCGCCCAGCAGGCCGAACACCAGCAGGAACAACAGCGCCGCGGCGGCGGCTTGCACGAAGCCGTCGATGAGGGAGGAGCGGACCAGGATGCCGCCGGGGACCGCCGCCTCGGCGGGCAGGTGCCGCAGGACGAACACCCACACGACCGCGAGCAGCAGGATGCCAGCGACCATGAGGAACCCGGCGTAGCTGAGGGTGAGTTTGAGGCGAACGCTCCAGCCGGGGACCCTATCCACGGTCCTGTCCCCCACGCTCGGCGTCGATGCGGTAGCCGACGCCGGGCACCGTGGCGATGATCCACGGTTCGCCGAGGCGTTTGCGCAGGGCCGAGACCGTGATGCGCACGGCGTTGGTGAACGGGTCGGCGTTCTCGTCCCACGCTCGTTCCAGAAGTTCTTCGGCGCTGACGACACCGCCTTCGGCCGCGACGAGGACTTCGAGCACGGCGAACTGCTTCCTGGTCAGCGCGACGTAACGGCCGTCGCGGTAGACCTCGCGGCGGAACGGATCCAGCCGTAATCCCGCGATCTCCCGCACCGGCGGCCTGCTGTGTGCCCGTCTGCGGTCGAGTGCCCGGAGGCGGAGCACGAGCTCCCGGAGTTCGAACGGCTTGGTGAGGTAGTCGTCGGCGCCGAGTTCGAACCCGGTGGCCTTGTCGTCGAGCCGGTCGGCGGCGGTGAGCATCAGGATCGGCATGCCGCTCCCGGATGCGACGACGCGTTTGGCGATCTCGTCACCGGAGGGCCCCGGAATGTCGCGATCGAGCACGGCGATGTCGTAGGAGTTGACGCTCAACAATTCCAGCGCGGTGTCACCGTCACCGGCGATGTCGGCCGCGATCGCCTCCAGGCGCAGCCCGTCGCGGATGCCTTCGGCCAGATACGGTTCGTCCTCGACGATCAACACACGCACACTCTCGATCTTACGAGCCGGGCCATATCGCCGGCATATCCGAAACCGCGTACGCGCCGGCAACACCGTGCCGTCTTGGCTGGTGGCATGACCTACAGCGAACCTGCGCGAACGATGACCCGTCGAATTCGCGGGACTTTCGGCACCGGCCTGCGCGTCGTCATCGCGGCCGTCGCCAAGCCCCTCGGCTACCGGTTGGTTCGCGTCCAGCGCCGTGGTGCGCTCGGCGAGGCCCACGGTGCCGTCCCCGCCGGCACGACCGTGTTCGACGACGACATTCCGGCCGTGGCCAACCTCGATCCAGCGCTCCTCGGTGCCCTGCGCCAGGCCGCGAAGGAAGCCGCCGACGACGGCGTCGAATTCTTCGTCAACAGTGGCTGGCGTTCACCGGAATACCAGAACCAGCTTCGCCGGGAAGCGGTTTCCCGGTACGGCTCGGAAAAGGAAGCGGCCCGCTGGGTGGCCACCCCCGACACGTCCCCTCACGTGTCGGGGAACGCCGTCGACATCGGGCCTTCCGATGCCAAGGCGTGGCTGTCCGAGCACGGCGCCCGGTACGGGCTGTGCCAGATCTACCGCAACGAACCCTGGCACTACGAACTGCGCCCCGAAGCCGTCCAGCACGGCTGCCCGCCCATGTACCCCGACCCCTCGCACGATCCGCGGATGCGGCGCTGAACGGCCTCGGGTCCCGGAATCCGCCGGTGCTGCCCCGGGGAGGCAAGGTCAGTGTTCCCAAAGGGCATGCCCGCGTCGGCGTGACATACCCGTGACATGACCTGCCTACCGTCGCGATCGATAATGCCCCGTGCCAAGGAGCGGTCTTTGTCTGCGCCGATCGATGCCCTTCCGCTGCCGTTGCCCCGCGAACGAGAGTGCCCTTTCGGCCCCGCGCCCGAGATCGCCGGGCTCCGGCGGGACGCACCGGTGACGAAGGTGCTGTGCCCGACCGGGATCGAAGCCTGGCTGGTCACCCGCTACGCCGATGTCCGCGAGGTGCTGGGCGACCAGGAGCGGTTCAGCGCCCGCTCGGGTCAAGCCGGTCACGTACTGCTGAACCAGCCTCCCGGCGCCGCCGTCGAGGAGGGCGACTTCAACCGGATGGACAGCACGGATCACCTGCGCTTCCGCCGGGTGATCGCGCCCGCGATCACCACCGTCAAGCGCACGGAGCTGTTCCGGCCGCTGGTGCAACGGGTCGTCGACGAACTGCTGGACACGCTGGCGGGCGAAACCGGTCCCGTCGACCTGCACGCCAGGTTCTCCACGCCGCTCACCTCATCGGTCATCGCCGAGTTGCTCGACGTCCCGCCCGAGGACGGGGTGCTGTTCCACAACGCCGCCAGGGCGTTGTTCGACGGGCACGTCGACACCGAGGAGCTGGAGGCGGTGAAGGTCCCGCTGTACGCCTACGTGGCCAAATTGGTGGCCCAGCGCGTTCAGGAGCCCGGCGAGGACGTGATCAGCGTGATGGCTGCCAAGGCACGGGCGGCGGATCAACCGCTCACCCAGCTCGAACTGACGAAGGTGGCCTCAGGCCTGCTGGCCGCCGGCTACGACACCACGGCGAGCCTGATCACTTACGGCGTGCTGGCGTTGCTGCGCAACCCGGACCAGCTCGCGCTGCTCCGCGAGGATCCGAGCGCGGCCCCGAACGCCGCCGAAGAACTCCTTCGCCTGCTGAGCAACGGAAGCGGCCTGATGCGAGTGGCCACAGTGGACACCGAAATCGCCGGCACCCGCATCACGGCGGGCGACTACGTCGTCGTCGCGCTCCAGTCCGCCAACCAGGACCCCGAGCGGTTCCCCCTGCCCGAACGGCTCGACCTCGCCAGGCCGCGCGGTGCGCACCTGGCTTTCGGCCATGGTCCGCACCAGTGCCCCGGCCAGCACATCGCCCGGCTGGAGCTGACCACCGTGCTGGCCACGCTGCCGCGCCGGATCCCGTCGCTGCGGCTGGCGGTGCCGTTCGAGGAGGTCCCGTTCAAGAAGGACGCCGCCGTGCTCGGGCCCGCCCGGCTACCGGTCGCTTGGGACGAGGTGCTTCCCGCCGGGTAGCCGGTGCCGCGGGGAACTGGTCATCCGGCTGTGTCGCGCGTCACGGAATGACTGTCGATCTTCAGCGCTACACAGAAGTAACCGATGTTCGTAGCCAAGGAGTGACATGTCCCCCACCGCGACCCCGGAAGAAGCCACTGCCCCGCCGGCCGTCCCGGCGCTCGACGACTTCGACTTCCCGCTCACCGACGGCGCCGCCTGCCGCATCGACGACCCGGACTGCGAAGCCTGCCAGTGAGGCGACTGTCCACGTAGGACGGAACGGAACCCGGCCGGTGGCACCGGAAATCGGCGCCGCCGGCCGGGCTTTCCGCCGGGGGACGGGTCATACGGTGGGCGCGGTGCCCGGGGTCAGCGCACCGACGTCGACGCTGTGGCTGACCGGCCCGGCGTCGACCGGGCCGAGTTTCCAGTCGAGGGTGACGTTCGGGTCGATGTGGTCACCGTGGGCGTTGGAATCCGACGGCGCGCTGAAAGTAATGCCGTTGGGCGTCTGCTGCTCGGCGTCGGACCCGATGGCGGTCCAGTGCAGCGGGACGTACGCCGAGGAGCCGTCGACCAGCGCGACCGGCGGCGCGTCGGCCGGGGCCTGATTGTCGACCAGCACGTCGTGCGCGCCGACCAGGCCGACGTCGAGCTTGCCCGGCAGGAGGCAGCGTTCCCCGGGATTGGCGGTGAACTGGATGGCCGCGTTGCGGTTGCCCGCGCCGGCCCCGCCGTAGACCACCTTGCTGGTGAACTGGTTCGAGGTGCACGGGAACACGCTCGGGCCGTAGCCGTTGTCGGCGCTCGCGGTACCGGCGGCTAGCGCGGTCACCCCGGCGGCGACTCCCGCGACGGCGAGGGCGGCGACACTGCGGCGAAGATAGGTACGGGCGGTCATGGCTGCCCCTTTCCGGTCTTTGCCCGGGCGGACCTTCCACCCGGTGGCCGGGCGATCGACCGGTGATTCATTAACCTCGATCGCCCTCACCCCGGAAGACGTCCACGTAGCTGTCTGGGTGCATCGATGTGGGATCGCCCGCACCCAGGCAACCCGAACCCGCTTCACACGTCACCACAACGGAAAGCCGGTGCCGATTGGTGCAAACGCCGGACGCCGGCCAGCGGCCGGATCCGCCAGAATTTCCCTACCATGGCTGACAATTTCACACCCACCAGCGCATCGGAAGCGGCGGCCGACCGACTGCTCGCCAACGTCGAGAAACCCAGCCCCGCCCGCATCTACGACTACCTGCTCGGCGGCGAGAACCACTACGCCATCGACCGCGAGTTCGGCGACCGCCAGAAGCGCGTCATGCCCGACATCGTGCGCGCGATGCAGGCGAACAGAGCGTTCCTCGGCCGCGCCGTCCGCTGCGCCGTGGCGCAGGGGATCCGGCAGTTCGTCGACATCGGCTCCGGCCTGCCCACCAAGGGCCAGGTGCACGAGATCGCCGACGAGGCCGCCCCCGGCGAATGCCGAGTCGTCTACATCGACAACGAGCAGATCGCCTACGCCCACGCCGACGCGCTCCTGGGCACGCACGCGGACCGGCGCCGCCACCACGCCCTCTACGCGGACCTGCTCGAGTACACCGACCTGTGGCACCAGGTGTCGACGATCGACGGAATCGACCCGGAGGAACCGACCTGCCTGCTGGTGGTGGCGTTGCTGCACTTCATCACCCCCGGCCAGGCACCGGAGAAGGCGCTGGACTTCCTGCGCGACTGCCTGCCTGCCGGATCGCTGCTGGCCATGAGCCACGGCTGCGACGAGCTGGACGACCCCGGCATCCAGCAAGTCGTGCGCAACTACTCATCGGAGTCCACCACGCAGACCTGCCTGCGCACCCGCGCCGAGTTCACCGCGTTCTTCGGCGACTTCGAACTCCTCGACCCAGGCGTCGTGTGGGTTCCGCAATGGCGGCCGGACAACGACTCCGTCTGGAGCGAACACCCGGCCACCTCCCGCTACCTGGCAGGCGTCGCCCGGAAACCCCGTTGACGCTCCGCCTCGCCTTGATCGTCATCCCAGTGACAGCGGGTCACGGGGGACGATGTACACTCACTCCTCAGCAGGTCCGAGTGGCGGAATGGCAGACGCGCTAGCTTGAGGTGCTAGTGCCCTTAACGGGCGTGGGGGTTCAAGTCCCCCCTCGGACACCAGCACTATTCACCCGCAAAGAGGTCCTCGCATCGACGGCCTCTTTTTGTAGTCGAACCACATGTCTCGCTGCACGGCCTGGTGGAGTTGCGTAAGCTTCTCGACGCTCGCCCCGCTCTTCCTGGCGGCAGACCATGGGCGGGCGCGCAGCCAGCGCGGGTGAGCCCGGCGAAAGCGTCCGCGCTCGGCATCGGTATTGCATACCGTGCGCACGGACTGGCCCAGGCGGGAGGCTCAGCCCCCGCATCTCACTTGACGCTCGATCGCTCAGCACTCGTTGACCGAGACCACCGAACTTCGCATCAGCCACGGAAAACCTGCAACAGCGAAGGTTCGGTCATCGACACGCCGAGACGCGATCGACGTCGACACCGTTCACTTCGAACGCGGTGAGGCCTTCGAGATCTCGGGCCTATCGTGTGCTGGCCGATGGCTCACCCTTGCTCGGCTACCTCAGACGCGACCGCCTGCACCACAGGGAAGCCCCCGAACCGCAACCACGACCGTCCTCGCGCCCGACGGGCCGCAGCACCGGCAAGACGCACCCATCGGCCTACTCCGCAACGTCGGCGATCAGCAAGATTGACAAATCAAGGGAAACTTTATTCAAGGAACGAGCGCATGGATCGTTGCGCATCCGACAGCAGAGCGTGAACCTCACGTGGAGTTGCGTATACCGCACCTTCTCCCCTTCGTCGAACAATTGAGAAGTAATTCGGCTTCTCGCTTCCAGCAAGCAAGAGAAAAGGTTTATCGCGCCCCCGTTGAGCTGGAACTATTATCACAACCACAACCAGGCCGTCTCCGGCATCAATGATCTCGATTTGAAGGCCGACAATAAATGGAACAACCCAATGATCAAGAACCTGCTGATAGCGATCGCGGCTATTTGACTCAATCCTGACTGGCGTAAACTTTACCACAGTGTCAGCACCATTAATTTTCGTTGTCTCGAAACCAACAACAAGAAGAGCGGTCTGATCGGAATTCGCGAATGCTGCTACTTTTTGCGCGAGCTGAGATTTACCTTTACCGGAGTCGAGGTTGATTGAGGACTTAAACTCAAGCCAAGATGTCTCGACCCTCCCTAGCAGTGAATTGAAGTCCCGGGAGCGTATACTGTGCAGTACGTCGCCGATATGATCGATCGGGATGCTACTGCCGGCGGTCACGCACAGACTTTCCAATAGCCAGCTTCGACATTGCCACAAGTTCTCGATCTTAATAGTGGGATCTTCTACCCTCCCCCGGACAATCCAAGCATACTCCTCGCTAAACTCAAAAAATTGGGTAATTGTTACACTTGCTTCTACCAGCCCAGCCTCTGCAATGCTGCGAACTTCATCGATCGGGTAAGGGACAGCCCTGTAGAGTGTTGTTTCGATTTCGATGACGTCATCGCCAATAAAGAATACGTCCAAGTAGTCACGATTAGGTTCCGCGCCTCGGAAGGAGATACAAATCTGATCGAATTCATCCGCGTATCGCAATCTCAGATCCTCGTGAAGCTGATCCAAGATCATGGAGCTGAAATCGATGTATCGCACCTCAACTTCTCCGGTGTCATCTAACCTATCTCGAGCATAGTCCACGTTCGGATACTTCGGGAGTTGTCGACTTGATGCGTGTATCAGATCGACAATCCTACTCTCATGCATGGATCTCAACCTCTTTGTTCCAGTGGCCACTTGAAGCGAGCACGGCCGTTAGAATAGTATTCTAACGGATACTTAGCACAACGCTGATATCGGATACTTCGTCGCGCCCAGGAGGCAGCATCTCGATGCCATTAGCGGTCTGACCACCTACCCAGACGCAGCTTGCGCGACCAGTGTTCACGAGCGATCGACTCCTCAGGCTGCTTGCGCCTTGACCAACGAGCACAAAGACATGCAACTCTCGCTAGCTATCCTCAGGACACTGGCCCTGCCGAGGAGGCTTGGCTAGATCGCAGCTACCAAAGCGTGTAAATAGTGCACAATTCCCCTCGGAGACACGCATTGTCTACACCCGGACTGTCGCATAGACTGCCAGCTCTTTGGTTCGTAGCCTAGTTCCAGGTTCAGCCGCTGATGGAGCCACCTCGGCCAGCCCAGCGGGCTTCGCATCGGCAAGCGCCGTGCCGACGTCACCGAGTGAATCGGTCACCTGACTCTTCAGCAGGTAGTCGGACGGGCGACGAACCGATCAGTGGCAGTTGGGTAGCTGACCGTTCAGCTCGCGCGGCTGCGTCACGAGCCAGTGCGCTCAGCCGAACCAGCAAGCGACCACGCGGCCGCCTTGAGCTGGTTCGCGGTACAGCCCTGACAGCGGCGACCAGGCCCCGGGTGGATGGGCGCGGTAGGTCGATTCGCTAAGAGCGTCTCTCATTTAACGGGTTTCATGTCGAACCGGGCCGAGGGGGGCGGTCACCGCATCGATTTGTCCAACCGGTTGTATTTTGATCAAGCAGTGCGGGATTCCATTCACATCGTGAGTGTCGTTTGTGGAGGTACGGCCATCCCGCTCGGTTGAGGGCGAGAGCATCGGCGATGAGGCCCTATTCGGTAGCCAACAAGGCCCTGAGATGCTCGACGGTGAGCCGCTGCGCAGGATCGGCCGCCTCGTCGACGAACCGGACACCCTCACGCTGCAGCACTTCCGTGGCGGTCTCGGGGCGGTCATCCTCCCACCGGAAGCCGGCCGACGGGCGTCCGTCCGCCGGGAGCAGCCGCCAAGCGTTCTCGCATTGCTGACAGCTACTCACGTGCCGACCCAGCGGCTGCCCCGCGGTGCCGACAACGGTCGCGACGTCTCCATAGGTGGCCCAGTGCCCGGCAGGAACCTTCGCGAGCAGCTGGTGCAGCCTCGACCAGTCGAAGGTGCCGTTCCCGGTGCCGGTGCCCGCGAGGGCGGCGAGGCTCTGCCCATCTGCGGTGGCAACCAGCTGTGTGGCGGCACCGGCGGGCACCGCAGCCCGAGCCTCTTGGTAGAGGTACTTGACCAGGCCGGTGACGCTGAAGTTGCCGGTCGACTTCAGTTCGGCGGCCTCCGTCCCCAACCAGCGCAATGGCCGGCTGGCCGTGCCGGTCCAGACTGCGCGGTCACGGCGAGCGGTGGCCGCCCACTCGGCGAACTGGGCCGCGTCCGGCCCAGCGGCCAGCACAGTCAGCTCGGTGCCCGGCTCCAGGACGTCGCTGGCAATCAGTTGACGCACTGCCGGCTCCTGCCGGGCAGCACGACGCGTGTCCTCGTCGCGCTTGCGCTTGGCCAGCAGCGGCGACACGGTGAACTCCTCGACCGCCGGCGTCGGGTAGACGGCGGCAACGGAGACGACTGGCCCTCCGTTGGCCTGGTACGCGCTTACCGCGCGCAGAGTTATGTCTACGCCCATTTCGCGCAGCCACACCGCGACCGCTGTCGTCGAGGGGGTGAACCCTCCCGCGAGCAACACGATCCGCGGCTGGCCCAACGGTGCACCTGCCAGTCCTCCGACGTCCTCCCCCAGGTGCGACTCCAGCCGCATGACCGCGTCCTCGTAGCTGAGAACTTCGCCGCGGCGAGCCCGCCAGGCTTGATATTCTTCGACCAGTGTGTCGGGGGTGAATCGGCTACAGTACGCCGCGTACTTCAGCGCCTGCATCTCGACGGTCTCGGGCGCCACGTCTCGCTTGAGCTCGGCCACCACCAGATGCCCATCGGTGTCGAGTGCCAGGACATCGAGCCGGTCCCGCTCCCGGCCCCGCGCCGACGTCCAGCGGTCACATTCGCTGGTAACGACCAGCAGCCCGGTGCCGAGCATCTCCGGGTGCGTGAGCACCCACTCCTGCAAGTGGTCGCGTTCCTTGAGACCGGCCTGGGCCAACGTGATCGGAGTCGCGCGTTCGGCTTCGGCACCGGTGACCTGATAGACGAGCTCATCCACGATCCGACCGTACAGCGCCATCGGACACGGCCCCAGCTCAGGCAATACACCCCGTGGGCGACGGCGTAACCCGTGCGTGTACTTCCCGGTGTCGGCTCCCCTTCGAGAAGGAGACAAAGTGCGGCACAAGATTACGCGCGCTCTTGCCCTGCTGGCGGCGCCGTTCGCGCTCGCGAGCACCGTCACCACCGGCCAGGCAGCAGCGGCGGCTTCCGTTCACTACAAGGTGACCATGATCAGAGCCGTGGACGGCGCGGTCGGCAATGTGCCGTTCGCGCTCAATGCGGCGGGGCACACCGCGGGATTGGGCTCGTTCCCCGGTATCGGCGCCCAGACCGGGTATCTCAGCACCAGTCCGACGCAGGTGACCGAGTTGCCCGGCGTCGTGCCCGGCGACCCGGCCCTGGCTCACGACAGTGCGGCGTTCGGGATGAACTCCTCCGACACCGTCGTCGGGTCCGCGCGGCAGACGTTGCCGATCCGGCAGACCGCGGTGGTGTGGCACAACGGCGTCCCGACCGATCTTGGCATCCTGCCCGCCGACGATCACGTCGAGGCGCGCGCGATCAACGACAGCGGCCAGATCGCGGGCAGTGGCGTGGACACCGGCGTCGCGTGGCTCTACCAGGCAGGAAAGACCACCGTGCTGCCCTCGCTGCCCGGTGGCCGGGTCGCCGGGGCGTTCGGGATCACCGCGGACGGCCAGGTCCTCGGCTTGTCCACGACGTCGAACGACGTCAGCAACGCCGAGGCCACGGTATGGCGCAACGGCAGCCCGTCCGACCTCGGGTCGTTGCCCGGCAGCACGTGGTCGGAGGCGCACGCCATGAACTCCAACGGGATCGCGGTCGGCGCGGCAGGGGTCGGCGGTGGCGAGTTCGCGCCCCGGCATCCGGTGATGTTCGCGGCGGGCAAGGTGATCGACCTGTGGCCGGATCTCGGCGGGAGCACGTTCGGCACCGCCTTCGCGATCAACAAGGACGGCACGATCGTCGGTGACGGACGCGACGGCTGGGTGTATCGCGACGGCGTCCGCACCGATCTGACCACGGTGATCCCGCCGGACTCCGGTCTGACGATCACGGCCGCCTACGGTATCAACGACGCCGGCCAGATCGCCGCCTCGGCCGCCAAGGTGGGCGACCGTCACCAGCGCTTCGCGGTGCTGCTCACCCCGGTCGCGGGCTGACTGTCTACAATAGACTGTAAGACGGGCAGGGCTCGCGAGAGCCCTGCCCGTTCAGCGCGATCGGTCAGTACCACCGCTGGTCGACGTGCAGGTGGCAGTCCCACAGCACGAGCCGGGTCCCGTTCGCCGTGCTGCCGTTGTTCGCCAGGCCCACGCATTTGCCCGATGGGGTGTTGACCAGTGCGTTGTTGCCGTCGCCCAGATCCCGCCACGACCACTGCTGGTCGGGGTTGAGGTGACAGTCCCACAGCACCAGTTCGGTGCCGTTCGCGGTACTGCCGTTGTTCGCCAGACCCACGCACTTTCCGTTGGGGTAGCCGGAGGCGTAGCTGCGCAACGAGCGGCCGTCCAATCCGGGGTACCACCGCTGGTCGACGTGCAGATGACAGTCCCACAACACCAACCGGGTTCCGTTCGCCGTGCTGCCGTTGTCCGCCAGTCCGACACACTTGGGGGCGGCGGCGCTGATGATCGGCGACGCGGCGGCGGCCTGTGCCGCGCCCGCGGGTGCGGCGGACAGAGTCGCTCCGGCCAGCAGGCCGGCGAGAATGATTCCCAAGGTTCCCAGTACGCGTTTCACCTTGCTACTGCTCATCGGTGCCCTTTCTGGAATTGGCTGGGAAGTGCGCATTTCGACCTTAGGGAAGGCGATCGGCCCCGGCCGGGCCGTTCGGGCGGCGGTTCGCGGCCTGATTTCCGCGTGAACAGGCGTGTCGATTCCTGCCCGGACGTTCGCGCCGCGGACCGTTGACTTCACGTCTTTTCCGGTCATTTGATGATCACCGAGGTGAACGCGGCACGGATGTCGGCGTCGGACGCGGTGACGTACTGCTTCGGCGGCGGCCCGAAATCGCCCGAGCCGAAGTGGGGAGCGGAGAAGGTCTGGGGACAGCTCGCACCGCTGATCTCCACCGTGGTCTCGACCACGAGCTTTCCGGTCCGCAGCTCGTAGGCCTTCACCGGGATCGCGATCTTGTGGAACGTCACGTCGCCGCGGAGACTGGGGTTCCTCTCACTCTCGTACTGGCAGGTCTGGACCGCAGTTCCGTAGTCCGTCTTGCCCGCGCAAACCACCAATACGGCCTCGGCGGCGTCGCCGCTCCGCCATTCGGCGGGGAGTTTGGCCGTGTACTCGTCATTGCCGTAGAACAGCGTGCGGTTGGTTCCCTTGCCGTAGGGGGCAGCGCCGCTGTACTGCGCCGGTTTGTCGCAGTAGGTGGGTTGTGCGCTGGTCGGCCCTTTCAGCAGGTCGCGGACGTTGGCGAGTTCGATGGCCAGGGTGGCCTTCTTGACGCCTTCCTCAGCCTTGCCGGTCAGCTCCTGGCCGGAATACCGGTCCAGGAACTGCTGGTACCGCGCCCTCGCCTGCTCCCACTGCTCGGCGGCGGCGAGCTCGTCACCACAGCCGACGAGCGCCGCGGGGGCGATCCGCGGGACGACGGCGGCCGACCGGTCCAGCACCGTCTTGTTCGGGTGTCGCCCGGAAAGCCAGTCGCTGATCGCCGCGGTGTGGCAGGCGTTCTTGGTGGGCAGGCCGGTGAGGAACCCGTCGAGGGTCACTTCGGCCATCTTGTCGTGGCCCGGCAACTGGGCGAGGACCGAGGCGAGTCCGTCGAAGCCCCCTTTCAGGGCGTTGACGTCGCCGGTCGAGGCGGCGGCGAGCCTGGTTTTGGCTGCCCGCAAGCGATCGCACGCCTGAACGGTCTTCTCCCCGCGGACGGTCATCGGGGCGTCGGCCACGCGGTGGCCGAACCACACCTTGCCCAACGCGGTTTCCGCTTGTACGCAGCCGCCGCTCTGCCGGGCCTCGGTGACGGTGTGCTCGATTCTCGCGGCGTCGAACCGCAGGAGGCCGAAGGCCAGCAGCACCGGAATGGTGACCGCGAGGGCAACGATTCGCTGCCTCCGCACCACGACTCGCTCAGCGCGCCGACGTGCGAGGAACCACCCGTGCGCGATCAGCACCGCCCACCAGAGGACCACCCCCGCCTCGAGCCATACCGACCGGGCGACCGTGACGAGGAGAGTGACGAGCGCGGCGGTGACCACGAGGGTGAAGACAGCGAGTTTACGTCGCCCCAAGAACAGATATCCGACGCTCAGCAGTGAGGCATTGGCGACGGCGACAGCCACCGGGTCATGGCTCCGGCGAACCGCCGCGGCTTCCGGTGTGGCCTGTGTCGGGTAATCCATCTCGGCCCCTTGGTCGGCAACGGGTGACGGGCGACGCCGATTGTTGTGCCCGACGCCCGGGACCGGTCCCCGAAAGGGGCAACGAGGAATTCAGTGCTTGCGCACCGCGCGCAGGTACTCGCGATTCATGGTGGTGATGCTGAAGAAGGGGATCCCCTTCGGGCAGGAGGCCACGCATTCGCCGACATTGGTGCAGCCGCCGAAGTCCTCCGCGTCCATCGCGGCCACCATGTCCAGCACCCGCGACTCTCGCTCGGGCTGTCCTTGCGGAAGCGCGTTGAGGTGCGTGACCTTCGCCGCGGTGAACAGCATCGCGGAGCCGTTGGGACAGGCTGCCACACAGGCACCGCAGCCGATGCAGGTGGCGTTTTCGAAGGCGGTCTCGGCGTCCGGCTTGGGCACCGGGGTCGAATGCGCGTCGGGAGCGGCGCCGGTCGGCGCGGTGATGTAGCCGCCGGCCTGGATGACGCGGTCCAGCGCGGAGCGATCGACCACCAGATCCTTGACCACTCCGAACGCCTTGGCACGCCAGGGTTCCACGTCGATCACGTCACCGTCGCGGAAGGCACGCAGGTGCAGCTGGCAGGTGGTCGTCTGCTCGGGGCCGTGAGCACGGCCGTTGATCACCACGCCGCACATGCCGCAGATGCCCTCGCGGCAGTCGTGGTCGAACGCGACCGGCTCTTCACCGGCGAGGATCAACGACTCGTTGAGGACGTCCAGCATCTCCAAAAAGGACATTTCCGGGGTGACGTCGTCGACGGGATATTCGACCATCTTTCCCGGCGCCTCGGGACCCGGCTGACGCCAGATACGCACGGTCAGTTTCACGCATAGCTCCGCTGGGTCGGGTGAACGTGGTCGAACTGGAGGGCTTCCTTGTGCAGGATCGGGACATCGCCGTTGTACTGCCAAGCCGTGACGTGGCTGAAATGTTCGTCGTCACGCTGTGCTTCGCCGTTCGACGTCTGGTGCTCCTCGCGAAAATGGCCACCGCACGACTCTTCGCGCACGAGCGCGTCGAGGACCATCAGCTCGGCGAACTCGAGGAAATCCGCCACCCGGTTCGCCTTTTCGAGTTCCTTGTTCAGCTCCGCGCCGGAGCCGGGGACCTTGACCGAGCGCCAGAACTCCTCGCGCAGCGCGGGAATCCGGTCCAGTGCCTTACGCAGTCCGCCTTCGGTCCGCGCCATGCCGCAGTGATCCCACAGCAGGGTCCCGAGTTCGCGGTGGAACGAGTCGACGGTGCGGTTCCCGTCGATCGACATCAACCGCCGGATCCGTTCCCTCGCCCCGTCCGACGCCTGTGTGACGTCGGGACTCCGGGCGTCGACAGCCTCCAGTTCGGCGCTCGCGAGGTAGTGGTTCACCGTGGTCGGCAGCACGAAGTACCCGTCGGCCAGGCCCTGCATCAACGCCGAAGCGCCGAGACGGTTGGCGCCGTGATCGCTGAAGTTCGCCTCGCCGATCACGAACAGCCCCGGGATCGTGCTCTGCAGGTCGTAATCGACCCAGAGCCCGCCCATGGTGTAGTGCACGGCCGGGTAGATCCGCATCGGCACCTCGTACGGGTCCTCCGCGGTGATGCGCGCGTACATCTCGAACAGGTTGCCGTACTTGGCTTCCACCGCGGGACGTCCCATGCGCGCGATGGCGTCGGCGAAGTCGAGGTAGACACCGAGGCCGCCCGGCCCGACACCGCGTCCGGCGTCGCACTGGTTCTTGGCCGCCCGCGAGGCGATGTCACGGGGAACCAGGTTGCCGAACGACGGATAGAGCCGCTCGAGGTAGTAGTCACGCTCGGCTTCCGGGATCTCGCCCGGCGGGCGGGTGTCACCGGCGCGCTCGGGCACCCAGATCCGCCCGTCGTTGCGCAGCGACTCGGACATCAGCGTCAGCTTCGACTGGTGTTCTCCCGAACGGGGAATGCAGGTCGGGTGGATCTGCGTGTAGCAGGGATTGGCGAGGTACGCACCCCGCTTGTGCGCACGCCAGATCGCGGAGGCGTTGCTGCCCTTGGCATTGGTCGACAGGTAGAACACGTTCCCGTAGCCGCCGGTGGCCAGTACCACCGCGTCCGCGAGATGGGTTTCGATCGCGCCGGTGACCAGATCGCGGGCGACGATGCCGCGGGCATGTCCGCCGACGACGATCAGATCGAGCATTTCGGTGCGCGGATGCATTTCGACGTTCCCGGCGTCGATCTGGCGGGAAAGCGCCTGATAGGCACCGATGAGCAGTTGCTGACCTGTTTGACCGCGCGCGTAAAAGGTCCTGGCGACCTGCACGCCACCGAACGAACGGGTGTCCAGCAGCCCGCCGTACTCGCGGGCGAAGGGCACGCCCTGCGCGACGCACTGATCGATGATCTCCACCGAAAGCTGCGCCAAGCGATAGACGTTCGACTCACGCGAGCGGAAATCGCCGCCCTTGACCGTGTCGTAGAACAGCCGGTAGACCGAATCGCCGTCGTTCCGGTAGTTCTTCGCGGCGTTGATGCCGCCCTGCGCCGCGACCGAGTGGGCTCGGCGTGGCGAGTCCTGGAAGCAGAACTGGATGACGTGGTACCCCTGTTCCGCCAGGGTGGCCCCGGCCGATCCCCCGGCAAGGCCGGTCCCGACCACGATGATCCGGTGCTTGCGGCGGTTGGCGGGATTCACCAGCTTGGCGCCGAATCGGCGTTCGTCCCATCGGCGCTCGAGCGGGCCGCCGGGGGCCGCGGTGTCGGTGATCGGGTCACCCACCAGGTAGTCGATCAATTCAGCTCACCAATCCGGTCATGACGCCGAGAGGAACGAGCGCGAAACCCGCCGTGAGAACGACCGCCACCGTCGAACCGATCACTTTGATGGCTTTGTCACGGGAGGGCCGGTTGAGGCCCAGCGTCTGCGAGGCACTCCAGAAACCGTGGTTGACGTGAATGCCGAGCAGCACCACCGCCACGAGGTAGATCAGGTTGATCCACCAGACCTGAAAATCGTTGACGACGTTGCGGTAAGGGCTTTCCGGGTCGAAAGCCGGATGTACCGCGCCCACCGTCAGATCGAGCAGATGCCAGACGATGAAGAGCGCCAGGATCACCCCGCCGTACCGCATCGTCCTGGTCGCGAAACTCGCGCGAGCACGTTGTCCGTGCACGTAGCCGACCGGCCGCGCGCGCCGATCGCGTACCGACAGCTGCAGGGCCGCGGTGAAGTGCAGCACCACCGCCACCAGCAGCACGACTCGCTGGATCCACAGGAACCAGGAATAGGGCAGCGCCGGCTCGCCGATGGTGCGCAGCCAGGACGCGTAATGGTCGAATTCACCGGAACCCAGGAACACCTTCAGATTCCCCAGCATGTGCGCGATCAGGAACGCCATCAAGAGCAAACCGGTGATCGCCATGACGGCCTTCTTGCCGATCGTGGTTCTCCAAAGGGAGCGCACGGACTGGGTGCGCGTCATTGTGCTGGCCACCTCCGCACGGTAGATCGCCCGCCAGCATTGGTCAAAGTTCGAAAAACTCTCATGACGATAGGCATCAGCTATCATGCCTCCATGCAGTTCCATCAGCTCGAATATTTCGTCGCGGTGGCCGACACACGTCACTTCACGCGGGCCGCGGCACAGGCGGGCGTGGCCCAGCCGTCGCTGTCACAACAGATCCGCGCGCTCGAACACAGCCTCGGCGCCCCGCTGTTCCACCGGAGCCGCGGCAACATCGAGCTCACCGAGGCGGGCGAGCGGCTGCTCCCCATCGCCCGGCGCGTCCTGGCCGACACCGAGACGGCCCGGCAGGAGATCCGGGCGCTGGAGGACCTCGACACCGGCCGGGTGCGGCTCGGGGCGACGCCGTCGTTGTGCACCGGGCTGCTGCCGCCCATCCTGGTGGCGTTCCGGCGCGCTCACCCAGGCATCGAGCTCGTCGTCCATGAAGGCGGTTCGCGCGACTTGCAGACCGAGCTGTCCGAGGGCGCGCTCGATCTCGCGCTGGTCATCGACTCGCGCCTCACGAACGACTCCGTGCTGGAGACCATCCCGCTGTTCGTCGAGGAGCTGGTCGTGGTGTCGCCGCTCGACGCACCACGGCCGGTGCGCCGTTCCCGCATGGACATCCGGGAACTGGAGGGACGTCCGCTGGTGATGTTCCGGCCCGGCTACGACCTCCGTGAGACGACCTTCGCCGCGTGCCGGGCCGCCGGGTTCGAACCCACCCTCGCCATCGAGGGCGGGGAGATGGACGCCGTGCTCGAATTCGTCAACGCCGGGATGGGGCTGGCGGTCGTGCCGGCGACCATGGTCCGGGACCGGTTCCGCGGCACGCCGATCGCCGCGCCCGGCCTGACCCGGACGGTGTATCTGGCCGCCCGGCGCGGGATGGCACCACCCCGCGCGGCGCGCGCCCTCCAGGGCGAGATCGTCCGCATTCTCGGCGAAACCTCCGCGGCCGGACGGCTGCCGGCCGGCGTCCGCACCGTTTGACCCGCGCGGTGGCCGGGATGCGGCCGTGCGTCGATCCGGCGACTATGGTCCACAGTGTACGGAGGCACGCCCGTGTTTCTGCGGCGAGACAGGCGGAGGACCGATGGCAGACGTGCTCGGGCCGGACTACGAGGCGACCGAGATACCGCTGGGCACCGACGACGAGGGAGAGGTCCTCGCCACGCTCGTCACCCGGCGAGCCGACCCGCCGCACCGGCGCGCGGTGCTGTACGTCCACGGGTTCGTGGACTACTTCTTCCAGTCCCATCTCGCCGACTTCTACCTCGCGCAGGGCTTCGACTTCTACGCACTCGACCTGCGCAAGTACGGCCGGTCGCTGCGCCCGCACCAGACCCCGAACTTCGTCACCGACCTCACCGAGTACTTCCCGGAAATCGACGAGGCCGTCCGGATCATCCGCGCCGAGCACGACGTCCTGCTGCTCAACGGCCACTCGACCGGCGGACTCATCGCGTCGCTGTGGGCAGACCGGGCCCGGGGCAGGGGGCTGGTCCAAGGACTGTTCCTGAACAGCCCGTTCTTCGAACTGCCCGAGGTCGCCGTCAAACGGGCCGTGGCGGGCGCGCTGGCCGGAGCCCTGCGGCACGCCCGCCCCATGGCCACGCTGCCCGCCGCGATCTCCCCCGCCTATGCCCAGAGCCTCCACCGCGGCTTCGGCGGGGAATGGGACTTCGACCTCGCGTGGAAACCCGTCGAGGGCTTCCCCGTGCGGACGGCCTGGCTCGCCGCCATCCACCGAGGGCAGCGCCACCTGCGGGCCGGGCTCGACATCGACGTTCCGGTCCTCGTCATGACTTCGGCGAGGTCGGTGAAACCCGGCAAGCACACCGATGTCGGCCAGGCCGACGCCATCCTGAACGTCACCGACATCGCACGCCGGTGCGCCGGCCTCGGCTCGCATCTGACGTTGATCCGCATCGACGGCGGCCTGCACGATCTCGTCCTGTCACCGCGGCCCGTGCGCGAACACGTCTTCACCGAACTGACCCGGTGGATCGAGGCCTACCTGCCGCGCTGAAGGACGCCTTCGGTGCACTGGCCGCACTGAAGGACGCTTTCAGTGCGTTGAATGCACTGAAAGCGTCCTTCAGCACAGCCGGCACCGCGCTCGGCAGGTCAGCGTTTGCGGATGGAGACGGCGTTCTGGCCGAGTCCACCGGCACGAGGATAAACGCATTGGTAGGCCGCGACGATGGCGAGCAGCTCCCAGCCGGACGGGGCGTTCTGGATTCCGCAGATGACGATCGTGAAGCCCGACGACAGCCCGTTCAGATTCGTCACGGATTGCAGGTTGTTGAGCAGCCTGTCGGGCGTCTTGCTCCCTTCACACGAAGCCGTGTACGACCACGAGGTGGCGTAGAAACCGCTGGGTGGCGGCATTTGACACGCCGAAACGGCACGGCCCGGCGGCGTGTCCCGCACATCGGTGACCTGCTTCGCGTTATAGACACCGTTACCCGGCGTACCGCAGAGATACGAATCGTAATAGGCGGTGATCATCCAGCCGGTGGCGGGCGCGGAATTGATGCAGATCGTCTGGGATTGTCCCGTTGGTGAAGCCTCGGCCGGGGCGGAGACGGCCACGAGAAAAGTGAACACGACAAGGATTCCAGCCAGGCGTCTCATGGCGCTCCTGTGCGGATCGAGGGGTCGACGACCATGCTTGCGTTCGGGAGGGCAAGTGATGCGAGACTACCCGCGATGTCACCAGGCAAGTGACCGCTGAGCAGCCGAACCTCATTGCTCGTTCCCGGGTCCGCGACAGGCGTCCGAATAGTCCATTGTGGATCTTCGAATCGTATTCCTGGACCGGCGCGGAACCGGACTCTACTATGCGGGCGAGGAAGTTTCCGGTCCCACTGGGAGGATTCCATGATTTTCCCGAGAACCCGCGCCCTGATAGCGCTCACCGGGCTACTGGCGCTTCTTCCCGCATCGGTCGCGCACGCCCGTCCGGCCGCCGTGTCGATCAGTGGCGGCGACGTCATCTGGGGCTCGGGGACCGGCTGCACGGTCGGGTTCAACGTGCACGACCGCCGCGGACAGCCCGCCCTGCTGATCGCCGGCCGGTGCGGAGCCTGGGTCACCGACTGGTACGCCGACCGCGCCTTGACCCAGCACATCGCCACGACAGCCCCGGTCGAGTTCCCCGGCAACGAAACCGTCCTCGCCGTCTACGATCCCGGCGTCGCGGCGCCCAGCACGGTGAACCTCCACGACGGCACCTTCCAGACGATCACCGGGGCGGGTGACAGGACCGTCGGGGACAGGATCACGACCGCGGGAAGCCGGAGCGGAGTGCGGACCGGCACCATCATCGCTGTGGGCCTGGCGGTGAACACCCCCGAAGGCACCCTCACCGGCCTGAGCCAGACGGATATCTGTCGCGAGCCGCGCGACGACGGTGATTCCTTGTTCGACGGGACCACGGCACTGGGCCTGGCCATCGGGCTGACGGGCGACTGCGGGGCCGGCGGCGGGTTCCTCTTCCGGCCGGTCACCGCGGTGCTCGCCGCCGCCGGCGCCAGGCTTCCCTGAACCGGCACCGGGAACCGCCGCGACATCAGGCCCGGGGCATCGCCTCGCGGTAGGCGTTCACCGATTCCGTCAGCCGGTCGAGTTCCGCGCGCAGGCGGGCAAGCCCGGCTTCGTCCAGCCCCATCGCCTCGCCGATCACGTTCGGGATTCCGGCGGCCTTCTCGCGCAACGCCGCACCGGCTTCGGTGAGGCTGACCCGCACCGCGCGCTCGTCGTCGGCCTGACGATCGCGACGCACCAGCCCGGCCGTCTGCAGGCGCTTCAAAAGCGGCGACAGCGTGCCGGAATCGAGATTGAGCTCGGTACCGAGTTCCTTGACCAGCCGGTCGTCGCGCTCCCAGAGCGCCAGCATCACCAGGTACTGCGGATACGTGAGGTCCAGGTCGGCCAGGACGACGCGGTAGAGCGACGTCACCGCGCGCGAAGCCGCGTACAGCCCGAAGCAGAGCTGGTCATCGAGACATAGCGACATGGGTTCGGCCATCACGTCCTCCTCAACCCGCCATCCTGCGCCCTCGGCGTGCCCGCACGCAACTCAAGTGCCGCAGATCTCATTTGACCCAACTTCGTTGTGCACAACTTAATGGCGCGCTATCTTCTGTGCTGTCCGATCGCTCCCGAAGGAGGCAGCCATGACCGCCAACCCGCACAACCTGGCCCTCGAACCCGCCGCACAGGCGTTCGCCGAGGCCACCGACCAGCCGCCGTATCTGTTCCAGCTCCCACCCGCCGAGGGACGCAAGGCCGTCGACGCGGTCCAGGACGGCGAGATCGCGATGCCCGCGGCGGACATCGAAACCCTGTCGGTGCCCGGCGGCCCGAACGGCGACGTCGAGACGCGGATCGTCCGTCCGGCAGGCGTCACCGGTCCCCTGCCGGTGATCGTCTACATCCACGGCGCGGGCTGGGTTTTCGGCGACTTCCACACCCACGAACGGCTGGTGCGCGAACTCGCCGTGGGTACCGGCGCGGCGGTGGTTTTCCCGGAGTACAGCCGATCGCCGGAAGCGCGCTACCCGATCGCGATCGAAGAGAACTACGCCGTCGCGAAATGGGTCGCCGAACACGGTGCCGAGAAAGGGCTGGACAGCACCAGGATCGCGATCGCAGGCGACTCGGTCGGCGGCAACATGACCGCGGCGCTCACGCTGCTGGCCAAGCGCCGCGGCGACGTCGGCTTCCGGCAGCAGGTGCTCTTCTACCCCGTCACCGACGCGAACTTCGACACCGAGTCGTATCTGAAGTTCGCCGAGGGCTACTTCCTCGGCCGCGAAGGCATGAAGTGGTTCTGGGACCAGTACACGACCGACCCCGCCCAGCGCGCGGAAAGCACCGCGTCCCCGCTGCGCGCGAGCCTCGACGAACTCGCCGGCCTCCCGCCCGCACTGGTGATCACCGGTGAAGCGGACGTGCTCCGCGACGAAGGCGAGGCGTACGCGGCGAAGCTGCGCCAGGCCGGTGTGCCGGTGACCGCGGTGCGATACCAGGGGATCATCCACGACTTCGTGATGGTCAACGCGCTCCGCGAAACCCACGCGGCCGAAGCCGCCATCGCCCAGGCGATCGCGGTACTGCGGAACGCACTCTCCCTGAGCTGACCGAAAACCCTGCTGCCACAAGCACTTCCGGCAGCAGGGTCTCAGCCGGACGCGGCGACGTCCTGATAGTCCCGGTAGTCGGTGTCGGCGACGAACCGGGCGGCCGCCGCGGCGAAGTACGCCTCGTCCGCGGTGATGCCGAGCCCGGCCACGAACCGGTTCATGAAGTTGAACAGCGCGCACACGGACACCGCGTCGTGCAGTGCCTTTTCGTCCCAGCCCTCGGCGAGGACCGCTTCGGCGTCCACTTTGGCCAGCCGGGACGGAGTCAGCGTCAGCGTGCGGAGGTAGCGCAGCAGCACCTTCCACCGCCGCTCGACCGGCGCGGTGTCCAGATCGGTGAGCAGCGCGGCCAGCCGCCCCTCCGGGAGACCGAACGCCGCCGCGGTGGCGCCGTGTACGCCGTGGCAGTAGGCGCAGTCGTTCAGGCCGGACACGTACGCGGCGATCAGTTCCCGTTCTGCGAGCGAGAAAACCGACGGACCGCGCAGCAGGATCCGGTGGTAGTCGACCAACGGCGGGACGGTGTCCGGGTAAGCCCGGAAGACATCCATCAGCACCGCGTCTTCGGGCAGCGATGGCAGATAGGACATGAGGCTCCTTACGCCGCGTTCAGCACCTTCGCCGGATTGACCGAGCTGACCTCGCGGATTTCCTCCTCGGTCAGCCCGAACGCACGCATGTGGGCGATCAGCAACCGCAGCGCTTCCACGGTGTTCGGGAACAACGGCTCCCCCGCGTCACTGGACAGCGTGACGTGGTGCGT
Source organism: Amycolatopsis sp. NPDC059027 (assembly GCF_042739735.1). Lineage (NCBI taxonomy): Bacteria > Bacillati > Actinomycetota > Actinomycetes > Pseudonocardiales > Pseudonocardiaceae > Amycolatopsis > Amycolatopsis sp. NPDC059027. The sequence goes on from NZ_JBHYIK010000030.1 coordinate 102,013, forward strand.
GCCGGCCTCCTGGATGGTCCGGCACATCACCGCCGGATCGATGCCCAGCAGCGGGGAGATCTCGTCGTAGGTGAAGTTCAGGTACACCCCGGCCGAGGTCAGCTCCTTCATCTGGGCGAGCGAAAGGTCGAGGAACGGGCTGAACGGATGGTCCACCACGGCCTTGGTGATGTTCAGGTCGCGCACCTGCTCGGCCATCGCTTCGATCTCGCGATGCGTGGCGTGCGCGAAGGAGATCATCACGTCGTGGTCGGCGGCCATCCGGAAGACCTCCCGGTACTCCGGCTTGAGCCTGCCGTGCTCGTCGATCGTGTAAGTGCCGACCTGGAGCGCCTTTTCCCAGGGCAGCGGATCGCTCCACGCGGTCGGGTCGGCGTCCTTGTCGAACCAGATCGCCTTGCCGCCCACCTTGTTCAGCGTGTTGGCGCTGCGGAACACCGGCATCCAGATCGCCGAGATCCCGCTCTCCAGCTGTTTCCGGGCCGCCTCGGTCACCGACAGGCCGCGAGTGTCGGTGCAGATCCAGCCCGACCACAGCCGGATCGGCTCGATGTCCATCTCCTCGGCCCACTTGCTCAGCGGGTCCTCGAGTGCGCGCACCGCCTCGGCGGGACCGGACAGGTCAGGCCGGTTCATCCCGGGCATGCTCTTGTACAGCAAGCCTTTCATGCCGCTCGCCGAGGCCAGCTTCGCGATGGACAGCGCGTCCTGCTGGCCTTCGTGGGCGTGGCAGTGGAGATCGACCGCGTCCTTCACCCCGTGCACCGCGGGCGGGCGCAGGATTTCCGACCGGTACAGCATCCTCGCCTTGTAGGACGTCAGGAACCGGTCGTGCGGCGCGTTGTTCGGCCGGCGCAGCCGCGCCTCGGCGAGGAGTTCGGCGACCTCGTCGATGTCGTCCACGGCTTCACTGGGGACTGTCATGCTTGTACCTCACGGGATCGGGAGTTTTCCTTGCGCAGAGCCACGAGATCCCGGCTCAGTTCCTTCGGAGCGGACACCCCGCACAGCGCCAGCGCGTTCTCCAGCTCGGACCGCATCAGTTCGAGCACCCTGGCCACCCCGGCCTCGCCGCCCCCTGCCAGGCCCCACACGATCGGCCTGCCCAGCGCCACCGCGTCGGCGCCGAGCGCCAGCGCCTTCACCACGTCGGTGCCGCGCCGGACTCCGCCGTCGAGCAGGAGCGGGATGCGCCCGGACACCGCTTCGGCCAGCACCGGCAGCTGCGCGATGGTCGCCGGTGTGGTGTCGAGCTGGCGGCCGCCGTGGTTGGACACCACGATCGCGTCGACACCGTTCCGCACCGCCAGCCCGGCGTCGGCGGGGTGCAGCACGCCCTTGAGCACGATCGGCAAGCGCGTCATCTCACGCAGCCGTTCGATGTGCTGCCAGGAGATCTCCGGCGACAGCGTCACCCGCCGCACGTTGCCCGAGTCGCTGCCGCCCAGCCCGCGCAGGTTCTCGCACTGGACGTCGTCGGGGAGCTGGTGGAAGTCGTTGCGGTCGTTGCGTTCGTGACGGCCCAGTGCCGCCGAGTCCACGGTGACCACCAGCGCGCGGCACCCCGCCGACTCGGCCCGCTGCACCAGCGCCCTGGTGAACTCCTGATCCGGCTGGACGTAGAGCTGGAACCAGAGTTTCGGGTCGGTGCCGCCGGCTACGCGGCGGGCCTCCTCGGCGATCCGTTCCACCGCGACGGTGGACAGCATGGCGACGGTCATGATCACGTCAGCCCTGGTCGCGGCGCGCACGGTGGCCAGCTCCGCCTCCGGATGCGCGAGTTTGTGGAAGGCGGTCGGCGCCATCAGCACCGGCATCGCGGAAGGGCAGCCCAGCAGGCTCGTCCCCGGTTCGGGGGGCTCGGCGCCGCGCAGGATCCTGGGCACCAGCTCGATCGCGGCGAACGCCGATTCGTTGGCCCGGACCGTGTGTTCGTCCTGTGCCCCGCCGACGAAGTAGTCGTAGTACACCGGGTCGAGACGGTCGCAAGCGGCTTGCTCGAATTCGCGGAGATTGACCGGTGACAGGTCCATGGTCATGACGGAGGCTCCGATCCGCACGTCAGGCGACGGCCGGTACGCCGCTGAGCGCGTCGGCGACGAATTCGCGCAGCGGCAGCAGGTACTCGTCCTCGTCGGTCCATTCGTTGTAGATCTGCTCAGGCAAATGCTTGACCGCCACCAGTTCGCCGTCGCGGAAATGCCTGACCACCGGGTGCATGTAGCGATCCTCGTTGGCCGGATCGGCTTCCCACGCACGACCCGCCTCGACGTCGAACGGGTCGATCGCGGAATGTCCGGCACCGTATTCCAGCGAAACCGTGATGACGGTGCCCGTCGCGCCGTAGCCCGGTTTGTGCAGCAGGTCGAACGGCATTTCCTCGTGGTACCGCGCGGTGCTCGCCCCGGCGGGCACCGACACGAAGTCGCACAGGAAACCGAACTGCTGAAAGAGCGCGGAAGTGTGGGCGAGCCGGTCCAGCAGCGCGCCGGCGATGGCCCCCGGTTCGGCGGGCAGCGCCAGGGACGGCCACTCGACGCCGTCGTAGCGGTGGGCCAGCACATGGCTCAGCGCGCGTACCCCGTAACGGAATCCGTGGATGAACGCGCTGGTGTACTTCTTGAAATCACGGGACTGGGTCAGCGTCCCCGCGAAGAACAGGCCGGGAACGTTCACCGACTCCCATTCCTCGGTCAGTTTCGGGAACCGGTCCTTGATGGTCAGTTCCGGGCGCGCGCCCTCGCCGAAAATGCTGTCGTCCAAAGCGAACCCGGTGCAGGTGAGCACCCGGTCGTACACCAGCGTCACGGTTTTGGGCCTGCGTGCATAGGTCAACGTCACGTGGTACTCGCCGCCGCGCCGCTCGATCCGGTCGATGGTCGCGTCCAGCACCATGTTCTGCGTCTTGAGCTGGTAGGTGTCGAGGAAGTTGTTGTTCACCGCGCGCAGATGGCCGATGAAGTGGGTGCGCCAGGCGAACTTCAGCGCGCTGGGGCCGAGCACGTGGATCCGCGCGGCGTGCTCGTTGAGGTTGTCGGCGGTCTCGAAACCGGAGTTGCCCTTGCCGATGACCAGCACCCGCTGGTCGGTGAACTCCTCGGGTTCGACCGGCATGTCCCAGTACCGCTCGGTCGTTTCGATGCCCGGGATCCCTGGCACGTAGGAGCGGCCGAACCCGGTGGCCACCACGACGCGCTTCGCGGTGATCCGCTCGCCGTTTTCGGTCGTGGCGACGAAGTCGTCGGGGCGCTCCAGCACGGCGATCCGGGTGTCGTACCGGATGTTCAGGCCATACGCGTCGGCGAAGTCGGCGAGATAGCGCACGTAGTCGTCGGCGTGTGGGAAGAACTTGCCGGTGTACTCGGTGAACCGCAGCTTCGGATCGTCGGACAGCAGCGAGTTCCAGTCCATCCGCAGGTTCCGCTCGGCGTCGTCCGAACCGGTGTGCGGCTTGTTGATGGAGATCATCCGCCGATGCCGGGGGAAGGCGCGAAACGTCGTGCCCGCCGATTCGCCTGCCTCGACCACCAGGTAGTCGCTGCCCGCCCGGTCGAGGAAGTACGCGAGCTGGGTGCCCGCCGGACCGGCGCCGATGATCAGGTACTCCACGGCTTCGCTGCCCACGCCACGACCTCCCGTTATTCGCCTGGCCGGAACAAGCCGGACCGTATCCGCGAGTTCTCAGGAAAACCTCAGAGCCGGAAGCGCCGGTGTCCACAAAGGACGGATCAACCGGTCGCCAGGCGGCGGCGAACCTCGGGGAGCACCTCCTCGCCCATCCGCTTGACGTTGGCCAGCACGCTGTCGTGCTCCCCGGCGACCTCCACCTGGCACAGCACCCGGCGGGCGCCCGACTCGCGGATCTGGCCGACCAGCCGCTCGACGCAGACCTCCGGCGCCCCGACCGGATGCGTGGCCAGCGCGGACTCGGTCAGCCGGTCGACGACCTGCTCGTGCGGGGCGTCGTGGTCGCCCCGCCGCGGCACGTCCACCAACGGCCGGTACCGGCTGTTCGCCAGGACGAACTCCCCCGCCGCGCGGCGCATCACCCGGCGTGCCTCGTCCGGAGTGTCGGCCACGTGCGCGAACAGGGCCATCCCGTGCGCGTAGCCGTCACCGGGATGACCCGCGGCCAGGGCGACGCGGGCGTGTTCGGCGATCATGGCGGCCTTCGCGCCGGCGTCCTTGTCGAAGAACAGCAGCATGGGCAGCCCCCGGGACGCGGCCAGTTCCACCGACGCCGACGAGTTCGCGGCGACGTAGACCGGCGGCGGCCCGGCGTCCGCGGGGCCGGGTTCCGGGGTGACCTCGCGGAAGCGGTACAGCTCGGAGTCGGCGGACACCGGGCCGGCGAGAGCGGCCAGTGTCAGGTCCAGCGCCTCGGGCAGCCCGTGCCGCCAGTACTCGACACCCCGGCCGATGACCTCGTAGTCCACGACCGGCTGTGCCCGGCCGACGCCGAGGTCGAACCGGCCGCCCGACAGGTGATCCAGCAGCGCGGCCTGTTCGGCGACGTGCACCGGCGAATGCAGCGGGAGCACGGTGACCGCCGTGCCGACCCGCACCGTGCTGGTCCGGCCGAGCAGGTAACCGGCGAACGTCAGCGCGGACGGATTGACCCCGAACGGCACGAAATGATGCTCGGTCACCCACACGTCGTCGAAGCCCGCCGCCTCGGCGGCCTGAGCGGTGGCCACCCCGCGGGCCAGCACCTCACTCGCCGTCTGCCCCTCGTATCGGCTGGTGAACACGAACGCGCCGATACGCACCTCGTTGTCGATGCTCATGACGGCATCCTCGCCCGCCGACGCGCGCCGGGGATTGGACAAATGGGAACGCTGTCACACGAGCTGTCCCGCGAGCCGCTGGTACAGCGGTTCCCCGCCGAGCAGGTCCTCGTGCCGCCCGGTCGCGACCACGTGTCCCCTGTCGAGCACCGCGATCTGCTCGACGTCGCGGACGGTGGACAGCCGGTGCGCGATCACCAGGACCGTGCACCGCTGGGCGACCCGCCGCACGGTGGCGGTCAGCATCGCCTCGTTCTCCGCGTCCAGCTGCGCGGTGGGCTCGTCAAGCAGCAGCAGCGTCGGACGGCACAGCAGCGCCCGCGCGATCGCCACGCGTTGCCGCTCCCCGCCGGACAACTGCACACCTCGATCGCCGACCTCGGAGTCCAGCCCGTCGGGCAGCCGCTCGACAAGACCGGTGAGGTTGGTCATCCCCAGCACTTCCGTCAGCTCGGCTTCGGTGGCCTCCGGTGCGGCGTAACACAAGTTGGACCGCAGTGAGCCCCACAGCATGGGCGCTTCCTGCTGGACGTAGCCGATGCGGGCACGCAGATCGCCGATCGGCAGCGCGCCCAGTTCCGCGCCGCCGAGCATGATCGCGCCGGAATCCGGCTCGTAGAACCGTTCGATCAGCGCGAAGATCGTGGACTTGCCCGCGCCGGACGGCCCGACCAGCGCTGTCCGGGTGTGCGCGGGCACGGTCAGCGAAGCTTCCCGCAGCACGGGCCGGTCCTCGGCGTATCCGAACGACACCTTGTCCAGCACCAGTTCGGCGGCGCGCGACTCCTCCGCCACCGCGGTGGCGGTCTCCCCGCCCGGCTCCTGCGGCAGCTGGAGAGTGTCCTGGATCCGTTGCAGGGCACCGAGACCGCGCTGCACCGACGTCGCCGCGTGCAGGATCATCACCAGCGGCATGACCAGCATCATCAGGTACAGCAGGAAACCAACCAGCTCACCGAGGTCCATCGTGCCGCCCGCGACCCTGGCGCCACCGACGCCGAGCACGAGCAGGAACGAGCCGTTCGCCGCGATGGACATCGTGGGCGAAACCACCGAGTCCAGCTTCGCCGCCCGGACCCCGGCCCGGTAGGCCGCGCGGGCCCTGGCCTCGATCCTGGCCGACTCCCGCCCCTGCGCCCGGCTGGCGAGCACCGTGCGGACCGCGCCGAGCGCGCGGTCCAGGTCGGCGGTCATCTCCCCGACGCGGGTCTGCGCCTCCTCGGACGCGCCGCGGATCCCCCACAGCGCCAGCCCGACCAGCGCCGTCGCCACCACCACCGTGGCGAGGACGAGCACGAACATCGACACGTCGATCAGCAGCATCATGATCACCGAGCCGCCGAGGCCGACCACGCCGACCACCGCCTCGACCACCCCCGAGGAGACGACCTCGCGCAGGAGCGTGGTGTCGGTGCCCACCCTGGCCAGCAGATCACCGGAACGCAGGCGATCGTGCTCGCGCACGGGCAGGTGCAGCAGGTGCGAGATCAACCTGCTCCGCACGCCGAACACCATGCCCTCGCCCGAACGCTGGAGCAGGAAGCTCTGCAGGCCGCCGAGCAGCGCCTCGCCGAGGAACAGCGCCGCCAGCGCGAAGACCAGCCACGTCACCTGGCCGCCGATGTTGTTGATCACCCGCATCACGAGAAGCGGCTGGACCAGCGACATCCCGGCGCCGAGCAGCCCCAGCACCAGTGCGCCGATCAGGGAAGCCCGCTGTGGCCGCAGATAACGCGCGAGATCGCGCAGCCTGGCGCGCGGTCCCGCGCCGTCCGGGTAGCCGGTGATCGGCGGCGGGCCGGACCAGTCGATCTCCGCCGGGTCCGCGGTCGTGCCGGCCTCCGGCGACGTCTGCCGGGACGAGAGTCTGGAACCGATCATCAGTGCCTCGCGATCACTCGTCGGCCGTGCGCTTTCTTGTCCGCCGACCGGGTACGACGTGCCGCGCGCTCCCCCGGCGTACGTTCGCCGGCCAGCAACGGCACGATCATCGACGCCGCGTTGTAGACCACGTGCGCGAGCAAGGCGGCGATCAGCCCCACCTCCACCACCACTACTCCCAGCACGGTCCCCACGACGAACAATTCACCCATCCGGATCCATCGCGGCCGCACGACCGAACCGCTGTGCATCGCCGCCCACAACGCGGCGGGCACCGCGGCCGCGAGCAGCGGTTCGCCGGTGAGCCACAGGCACACCGGCACGCCCAGCAACCGGAACACGGTCTCCTCGCTGATCGCGCTCTGCAGGGTGACGCCTGCGACGTGGCCGACACCGACTCCGGCGTGCCGGAGTGACCGCCGGTCCGGCGCGGTGGTGACCCGGGCGATCCCGAAGTGCGCGAGCAGCGCGTAGCCCGCGGCGGCGAGTCCGAGCCAGGCCGCCCCGAGCCAGGCTCCCCAGCCTGCCTGGCGTACCGGATCGTCCAGCAGCGGCAGGCCGATCCGCTGGGCGACAACGGTTCCGGCCAGCACGGCGAGCACGACGACGGACGTGGACACGATCGCCGAGATCAGCGACATCGCCACGTTCAGCACGCGGAAGGCGGACCAGGACAGCTTGCCGTCGTACCCGTTGACCACCGAACCCTGCATCGCCGCGTACTCGGTGCCCAGCACCGCGAGCAGGACCGGCACGGTGAGCGCCACGAGCAGGACCGGATCGATCCGGCCCCCGCCGAACGCGAGGATGGCCACGCCGACGACCATCGCGACCACCGCGCCGAGCATGCCGCCGACCCCGGCGACCGCGTCGCGCTGCTCGGCGCGATCGACGTCCTCGGCGTCCGGGGTGACCACCTCCACGTCCGAGTCGACCCGGAGCACGGCGGTGCCGACGGTCTCCACGTTCAGGTCGATCCGCAGGTCGCCGGTGCCGGTACGCAGCCGGTGCGTTCGCTCGACGCCGCCCTCGCTGAGTTCGAGTTCGCCCTGCCCGCTGACCTTCGTCCCCGACCACAGCCCGGCCGCCCCGCCGTCCAGTCGCGGCAGCAGTTCGGCCGTCGTCAGCTCCGCCGCGGTCCGTTCGCGCGCCACGACCAGGTGCCGGACCGGACCGTCGATGTCGAACAGCAGCACCTCCCCGCGCGCCGACAGGCCGACCAGCACGCTGCCGGTGCCGTCCCGGACGAACCGGACCCGCCAGGCCCCGCGCAGCCCCCAGCGCCGGAGGAACGCGTCGTCGCGGTCGGCGGCGTCGAGCTGGTGCAGCTTGTCCACGATTTCGTCGTCGAACCACAAGGTGCCGAAGCTCCGCCAGCCGCTGACGTCGGCGCCGCACAGCCGCCGCACCGCCACCACGGCCTGCTCGATCGCCTCCTGCCTGGTCTGCGCGCGGGACGGGGTCAGCGACGGGTAGGCGCTGCGCCGGTATCGCACGAACAGCAGGACCACCACCGGAAGGCTCAGCCCGAGGATCAGCAGCTCAGCCACAGCAGCCCTCCCTTCCGGCACAGCAGGACGTACCGGCGGCGGGCCACCGCGCCGACAACCCGAAGGGCACGTCGGCTTCCTCGTCGATGCGGAGGTTGCGCACGCACGCGCAGTCGGTCGCCTCGCCGCGGATCACGGCCAGCCGCGCGGGGTCCCCGATCCGGCCGAACGGCTCGGCGCGGACGTCGCCGAACGCCGTTTCCTCCACCTGGCAAGGAGTCACCTTCCCGTCGGCGCGGATGTACCAGCTGAGGTAGCCGGGCGTGAGGAACTCGACCGGCACTCCCGCGCCGGCGAACTCCTGGTCCGGGTCGGCACAGCGGTCCCAGCCGACGACGTCGATCCCCAGGTCCCGCTCGTTCACCCGGGTGAACTGCTTGACCACCGCGTTCACCTGGTCCTTGGTCAGCACGAACCCGGCGTCGGTGCCGCGGCCGACCGGTACCGTCGCGCCCGCGCGGAACAGCAGGGCGCCCGCGGCGGCCACATCCTCGATGACCGGCTCGACGTCGCCGTGGTTGGCGGGCGAGACCGTCATCGCCACGAACACCGGCACCCCCGCCGAGCTCAGCCGCTCGATGGTGGACAGCGCGCGCCGGTACGACCCGGCCCGCCCGCGCAGCAGGTCGTGGTGCTCGGCGCGGCCGTCGATGCTCACCTGTGCGCGGACGTTTCCGCAGCTCGCGACGTACTCGATCAGACGGTCGGACCAGGCGAGCCCGTTGGTGAAGATGTCCACGTTGTCGATCAGCGCGCTCGCCACGGCGAGGATCCGGGGGAACTCCGCGGCGATGGTGGGTTCCCCGCCGGTCAGGGTGACGGCGGCGGTACCCGCCTCGGCGAGCCGTTCGAGGACGGCGGTCCATTCGCCGGCGCACAGTTCGGCGGGCATCGGATCGCCGGAGCCCGCGTAGCAGAACGAACACCGCAGATTGCAGCGGTTGGTCAGCTGCAAGGTCGCGTTGAGGGGCAGATACGCCGCGGTGGACCCGCTCACCTTCACCCCGCCACGCAGTTCGCCCGCCAGCCAGCTCTCGGTCACCGGATGGGCGCCGAGAAGACGTTCGATATACCGCCGGGCCGTTTCGACGGGCTCGTTGTCCAGATGACTGCGTAGCCTGGCCACGGCGGCCACGCTGCCGGCGCGCGCCATTTGCAACGCGAGTTCCAGCGCCAGCCCGCTCATTCTGACGTAGTAAAGACTCTGCCTGTCGACAAATATTCCCCCGTTCGGCTGCAGATGTATCCCCCAGACGACCGGGTCGTCCCGTTTCCCCGCGTCGTGCCCGAGATCGGCACCCGCGTCGTCCACCACGACTCCCATGGCTCTCACATCCCCGTATCCGATGAATCGCGCCCGTGCCCGTACCAACGGCTTCCCGCCCGCTCCGCGGATCGGTGTCCTGTCCGAGTGGAGCTCGCCAACGCCAAGGGACCCCCCCCCGGCAAAAACCGCGGCCCCCGCGGCGCCCCGCCCCCCCCCCCGCGCCGCCCCACACCGCCCCC
>NZ_JBHYIK010000031.1:0-16345 GCF_042739735.1 Amycolatopsis sp. NPDC059027
ATCGGATACCCGACCGCCTTCACCACCTCATACGGGATCAGACACGACCACCAGCCGTTGTAACCCGCGTCCAGCCGCCGATCCTGCCGGTTCGGCTTCAACGTCTCCTCATCGATCCCCAAAAGATCCGCCGTCTCCAGCGAATGCTCCACCGGCTTCCCCGGCTCCAAACTGTTGAGGTTCGCGTACTCCGCACCCACATGCAGCTGATTCGGGTGCAGCAGATTCAGCATCTGCCCACCCACGATGATCGGATTCGCCTGCCGGTTCGAAAACGCCGTCATCCGGATCACCAGATCCGGCTCCAGCAACACGTCGTCATCCATGAACAACACATTCGCGTGCTCAGTCACCGTATGCCCGGCCACCTCATACAAGCCCCGCGTGAACCCCCCGGCACCACCCAGGTTCGGCTGCTTGATGTAATGCAGCTTCTCCCCCAGATCCTTCGCGACCTGCGCGAACCCGTCGCGGGACTCCACCAGATCCGTGCCCTGATCAGCCACATAGATCGCATCCAGCGTGTCCAGCGACGACACATCCGCCGCCAGCGCCCGCAGGTTCTTCAGACAGTCATCCGCACGGTTCATCGTGCAGATCGTCACCGCGGTCGGCCGGATCTTCTCCGGCGCCTCCACCGTCCAGCGGACCCGCTCCACCCGCAGCGTCTGCCCGCCCTCGGTCTCTATATCCAGCCACAACGCGCCACCGTCGTAGAACTTGTCCAGCTTCGCCGTCAACGTCACCAACTGCTGCTCGGCGCCCGCGACCTGCTCAGCGGTGATCACCCGCGGCTCACCCTCGACATCCGAGGCACCCATCGACAGCTGACCGTCCCCGGACACAACCGCCTCGACCGACACCTCGGTCACCGTCGTCCACCGCTGCCAGTAACTGGCCGGGAACCGCCCGAAATACGTGTTCCCCGACACTCGCGACGACGGCTCCACCGTCACCCCACCACGATCCCGCACCGCCGAGCCCCACTCCAGCTCCGCATACAAATCCTTGCTCACAATCGGAGCCGGACCCGCATACAGACCACGCTGCGCGGTCAACCTGCCCTGGGGAGTGTGCTCGGTGAACGTGGTCTCCCCAGCCACCTTCACGTCGACGCTCGGGGCCTGTCCGGTGGCTACTGCTTTACCGGGCATAAGAATCCTCAGTTCTCCTTTACCGGGTGTTCACGGAAAACGACCCACTTGAGCATGACGAAATTGATCACCGTGGCGGTTGCCTGCGAGATCACCCAACCGAGTGTGGCTTTCCACGTCGACTCGGGCAGCAGGTGCAACATCCACCGGTTCATCCCGACCGCGACGAAGAACGTCACAGCGTAGAGCAGCACGAACCCGCCGATCTGCGCGCCACCGCCCCGCCTGCCCCCGGCGAAGGTGAACCGCCGGTTCAGGAAGAACGCCGTGGTCGTGCCGACGATGAAGCTGATCGCGCGGGCGATGTCCACCCACGGTGTCGCATCCATCCCGACCGCACGCAGCAGCGAGTAGGTGCCCAGGTCGACGAGGGCGCAGAACCCCCCGATCAGGGCGAAGCGGATGAGCTGCCCGAGCAGCCCGGGACTCGACGGCGTCACTGCCGTCGCATCGGCTTGCGGATCAGTCGCCACCACTGCTGTTACCTCATCGGCTTCGATTCGCGGTCGCTTTCAACCACCTGGGCGCTTGTGCCTTGATGCGCAAAGTGTAGAAGCGGGCACTTCAGGGTCACGTTCCGGGCGGTGTTCGGCGTGGCTACCCTGGTCGGGTGACCCAAGCACCCGAGACACAGCGCAAGACGCTCACCGGCTGGGCGAGGACGTCACCGACCATCGCCGACGTGCTGAGCACCCCCGACGTGGAGGTCATCGCGCGCGCCGTGACGAGAGCGGGCGAGCGCGGGGTCATCGCGCGCGGGCTCGGCCGCTCCTACGGCGACCCGGCGCAGAACGCGGGCGGCCTCGTCGTCGACATGACCGCGCTGAACCGGATCCACTCGATCGACCCGGACTCGGCGATCGTGGACCTCGACGCGGGCGTCAGCCTGGACACGCTGATGCGCGAGGCGCTGCCGTTCGGCCTGTGGGTCCCGGTGCTGCCCGGCACGCGCCAGGTCACCATCGGCGGCGCGATCGCCAACGACATCCACGGCAAGAACCACCACAGCGCGGGCAGCTTCGGCAACCACGTCGTGTCGATGGACCTGGTCACCGCGGACGGCAAGATCCGGACGCTGACGCCGGAGGGCCCCGAGTCGGAGCTGTTCTGGGCGACCGTGGCCGGGATCGGGCTGACCGGCATCATCGTGCGCGCCAAGATCCGGATGACCAAGACCGAGTCCGCGTACTTCATCGTCGACAACGACCGCACCGACGACCTCGACGGCACCCTCGCCCTCATCAGCGACGGCTCCGACGACAACTACACCTACTCGTCGGTCTGGTTCGACACGATCAACAAGGGCCGCAAGCTCGGCCGGGGCGCCTTCGCTCGCGGCTCGCTCGCCAAGCTCGACGACCTGCCGCCGAAGCTGCGGGCCGAGCCGCTGAAGTTCTCCGCGCCGCAGTTGCTCACAGTGCCGGACGTGTTCCCGAACGGCCTGATGAACAAGTTCTCGCTGAGCGCGATCGGCGAGTTCTACTACCGGTCGACCCCGAAGCACGGCCGGGGCGCGATCCAGAACATCACCGCCTTCTACCACATGCTCGACCTGGTCGGGGAGTGGAACCGCGGCTACGGCAGCAAGGGGTTCCTCCAGTACCAGTTCAGCACCCCGATCGGCGCGAACGAGAGCCTCCGCCGGATCGTGGAGAAGGTCGCGCACTCCGGGCACTACTCGGCGCTCAACGTCTTCAAGCAGATGGGCAAGGGCAACCGGGCGCCGCTGTCGTTCCCCGACACCGGCTGGATGGTCTGCCTCGACTTCCCGATCAAGTCCGGGCTGGGCACGCTGTGCAACGAGCTGGACGAGATGGTGCTGGCCGCCGGTGGCCGGTTGTACACGGCGAAGGACTCGCGGACTTCGCCGGAGACGTTCGCGAAGATGTACCCGCGGCTCGAAGAGTGGCGCAAGGTCCGTGCATCCATCGACCCCGAGGGCGTTTTCGCCTCTGACATGAGCCGGAGGCTCGAACTGTGATCGACGCGGTTGGCAATCCCCAGTCCCTGCTGCTGCTCGGCGGCACCTCCGACATCGCGCTGGCGATCGCCGAGAAGTACCTCGCCGAGAAGCCGCTGCGCGTCGTGCTGGCGGCACGGCCCTCGCCCCGGCTGGAAGCGGCGGCGCAGCACCTGAAGGACAAGGGCGCCGAAGTGTCCACTGTGGACTTCGACGCGACGGACACCGCCTCGCACCCCGCCGTGCTGGACAAGGCGTTCGAGGGCGGCGACATCGACGTCGCGGTCGTGGCGTTCGGTCTGCTCGGCGACCCCGAACAGCTGTGGCAGGACCACGCGAAGGCCGTCGAGGCGGCAACGGTGAACTACACCGCCGCGGTGTCGGTCGGCGTCGCGCTGTCGGAGAAGCTCAAGGTCCAGGGGCACGGCACGGTGATCGCGCTGTCCTCGGTGGCCGGTGAGCGCGTCCGGCGGTCGAACTTCGTCTACGGCTCGACCAAGGCCGGGTTCGACGGCTTCTACCTAGGTCTCGGCGAGGCGCTCGCGCCGCACGGCGTCAAGGTGACCGTCGTCCGGCCGGGCCACGTGAAGACCAAGATGACCGCGGGCCTGAAGGACGCCCCGCTGGCGCAGACCGCCGAGCAGGTCGCCGAAATCGCCGTCGACGCCGCCCGCAAGGGCAAGGACCTGGTGTGGGCACCGGCGCAGTTCCGCCTGGTGATGTCGGCGCTGCGGCACGTGCCCCGCCCGATCTTCCGCAAGCTGCCCATCTGAGCCGTCGCGGGACTCACCCCGTCTCGAGGTGCAGGAAGGTCGACGAGCCGTCGGCGTTGAGCCGCAGCAGGGGCACCACCTTGCCCTGCACGGTGCCCTTGTTGTCGTAGGACAGCTTGCCGCTGGAGCCCGCGACCGCGGTCTCCCCGTTGAGCACCTTGAAGGTCTGCAGCAGCCGTTGCGTCGTGACGTGGTCGCCGTCCTGGCTCGCGGTCAGCTGGATCGCCGTCGTCGCGGTGAGCACCGCGTCGTGGGACATGATCGCGGCGCCGTCCTCGAGTGATTCGCTGCCGAACAGGCACTGGAAGCAGCCCTGGGAGTCGGGCGCCTGCTTGAGGAAACGGTTGATCGTGGTGTCGGAGAACTGCCGCTGGGCCGCGGGCCGTTCCCGGTCCACCGCCCAGGCCCCGGGATGTGCCAGCTCGGTGTAGATGACCCGCACGTTCGCGTCCAGCCCCGCGCGAACACTGTTCGGGGTGACCGAACCCGACGCCAGGTCGTCACCGGCCAGTACCGTGATGGTCCGCTCCTGGCACAGCCGCCCGGCGAGCCGGTTGATCAGCTGGAGGAGATCCCGGCCCCGGCCGGCGAAGTAGACGAACTCCGCCTTCGCCGCGCACAGATTCGGCTGCATCAGCGCGAAGGTGTTGTCGACGCCCTCGAGGCTGGAGTCGTACTGTTGCTCCACCTCCAGCACCCGGTGGGTGGCGTCGGTGAACCGCGCCCGGAAGGCGGCGGCAAGCGTCCGGGAGTACGCATCGTTCTTGTTGGTGTCGACCACCAGCATCGCGGTCGTGGCGCGCAGCTCGTCCTTGGCGTAGGTGGCCGCGGCCTGTGCCTGCCGCACGTTGGTGGGTGCCGGGCGGAGCAAACCGGGAATGCTGTCGAGGTCGTCGGCGGAGATGGTGGAACCGACCATCGGGATGCCGAGCCCGGACAGCTTCCGCATCGCGTTGTCCGCGTAGCCGAGGCTGAGCCCGATCCCGGTCACCGCGACCAGATTGTCCGGCTCCGCCCGCCGGTCGGCCAGTTCGTCCGTCACCCGCTCCCACGCGTCCATCCGGTCGCCGGGATTGGCGAGCAGCAGCCTGACCTTGGGGAGGGCGCTGCGGTCGTTGAACGCGGCCTGGGCGAGATAGGCGCCCTGCAGCTGATGGATCACCCAGCTGAGCGGTGCCAGACTGTTCCGCTGCGGCGTCATCGGCAGGAACACCGCCACGCTGACGTACTTCGTGGCCTGCTGTGCCTTTTCGTTGGCCTGCCTGATCTTGCCGATGATCTCGCCGAGGGCGGGCTGATCGAAGTCGCTGCCGCCCGCGGTGACGCCGACGCATTCGCCTCCCACCGAACGGACGCTGTCCTCATCGTCGCATCGTTGCAGGTGGTCCCACCCCACGATACCCGCGGTCGTCGCCACGGCCACGAGCACGACGGCCAGCACGACCTTCACGATCCGCCTGAAGGGATTGGGAATCCGTACCTCGCTCATCAGGCCTGGTACCTCTCCGCCCTGTCGTGCAGCAGTATCGAACCCTGGCCGCGGTGTCCCGCGAGCTGGCTGTAACTGCCGGCGATGCGGCCCTGGAGCGCGTTCGCCGGATCCCCGAGCGCGTCGCCCGCCAGCCACAGCGAGCCGATCAGCCGCGGCAGCGCCAGGCCGAACGGGCCCACCGTGCCCGCCTCGCCGATCAGCTCCTCGACCTGCGCCAGCGGATCGACGTCGGTGGCGAGCCGGTTGGGCGCCGCGGTGATGAGGTCGAGATCGGCCAGCCACCGCTCGGCGACGTCCTGGTCGAACGGGACGTCCAGTGATTTGAACGGCCCGGCGAGGTGGGTGACGGCCGCGTTCACGTTGCCGAGGGCGAGTTCGTGGTAGACGGCGTCGGTCGCGCGGCCGCGGTGCGCGTAGTAGTCCCGGCAGCGCGTGTGCACCGCGTTCCACCCGATCGGGCTGTCCTCGGGCCGGGCCGCGAGCCGGTGCAGCAGCACCCGGCGCAGCCACCGGTCCAGCACGAGACTCGCCCGGTTCCCGTGCGTCTGGCTCGTCACCAGCAGGTGGTTGACGAGCACCCGGTAGAGGGCGCTGCCGCCGTCCGGCTGCCGGGACCGCAGGATCTCGGCGTCGGCCACGAACTCCAGGTCCCGGCCCGCGCTCAACGTGGTCAGGTCCTCGAGCTGGTTCGTGCTGTCGAGGTCCTGCAGCAGGTAATCCACCGCTTCCTCGGCGAGCGTGACGTCCTGTTCCGGATCCGGCCGCAGGGACAACAGCAGGCGCAGCCGGTGCGGCCGGGTCGGCTCGTCCTGCCGGGAGAGCACGTCCAGCACCCGGCGCACAGCCCACGGATGGCCGCCGGTCAGCCGGTACACGAACGAGGACACGTCGAACGAGCCGATCGGCCTCGCGGCGCCGACGACCTCCCTGCTGCCGCCGGGGTCCAGATTCGCGACCGAGATCAGATACCAGGGGCCCGGCCCGAGCGCAGGCCCGGCCCGGCAGTCCCGGCCGACCTCGGCGGCTGTCCGCGGCAGCGGCAACGCCCGCGTGCCTTCCGCGGCGGTACCGGGCCGCCGCCACTCGGCGCTCCACTCGGGGTTCCACGACCTGCTCGTCGCGAGCAGCACCACCGGGTCGCCGCTGCCACCCCGGCGCCGCGCCTCGACCATCGCCGTGAGAAAGCCCCTCGCCGCCCGGGTGTGCGCGTTGTCCAGCAGTACCACGCAGTTCGCCGTGCGGCGGAGCCGGTGGATCGTGCCGGTGTAGGCCTGCCGCAGGTCGGCGAGGAAGGCGTCGAAGAACATCTCGTCGACCGCCTTGTTCTTGGCGGCGTCCTTGCGCAGGTCCACCAGCATGTCGCGGGGGTCGCCCTGCGGGCCGGACATCCGCCGGATCAGGCCGAGGGTCCGCTTGTGGCTCAGCCAGTTGAGACCGGTGAGCAGCAGATCGGTGGCGGCGGGCGCCCATCCCGGCAGGCCGCCAGCCTGTCCGGCGAGCTGCGCGACGTCGAGCAGCTCGCCACGGTGCTTTTCCACCAGCCTGTCCCGCTTCAGCAGCTTCGCCAGGTCGTCCAGCGCCCTCCGGCGATCCGGCGTGCTCAGGTCGCTGGCCGTGACCAGCGCGCACAACCACAGCCGGGGAAAAGGGACCCTGCCGAACTGCGGACACTTCCGGCTCAGCCCGAAGGCGAGCTCGGCGAGGATTTCCCTCGGCCGCGCGGACGGCATTTCCTCGAGATCGACCAATGCGTGCGGGAGGTGGTTCGCGCAGCGCGTTTCGATCACTTCGAGCAATGCGGTTTTTCCCGTTCCGCGAGCCCCCAGAACCAGCACGACCGGGAGCCGGCGATGCGTGCCACCCGGCCGCCGGATCAGTTCATCGACCAGGGTTTCGGTGATTTCACGAACGCCGGAAAGCCGGAACCCGTCATGGGTCATGATTCCCCCGCAGCCTCGAAAGTCAACGCCGCACCCGCACTGAGCAGCGTACACAGCTCGAAATGCGCCCTCAATCCGGCGAAGCGGATCATCACCCATACGCATGCGCGAAAAGATCAACAGCGGTCGATCTTCGAAAGCCCGGCTCGCGCGGATTGTTGCCGAATTATCGATGATCGTCCGCGAATAGCGGCACCGATTCACGGCCCGGCGCCACGAATCGCGCTCCACGGACACACACCAACCGCGGCCGGAGGAATTTCGTACAGCTGAGCAAGTTATGCAACTGCCCGTCGGCTCGTGATCCGCGCCGCTTGCCCCGGACGGTCTCAACCCACGGGTTGACGCCGGGATCCATCCGGGCGGCGCGGCGACCAACCCGCGTATCGATGTGCCGGCCACCCTGCCCACGACACCCTGTGAGCATGACTAACCCGGTGAACAACTCCCGATTCCTGGTACTGGCGCGCGATCTCGTCATCCCGATGGCGGTGTTCTACGTGCTCCGCGCGTTCGACGTCGACGCGCTCTGGGCGCTGCTGCTCGGCGGGCTGCCGCCGGCACTGCGCGTCGGCTGGGTGGCGCTGCGGGAGCGCCGGATCGACCCGCTGGGCTCGTTCGTGCTCGCGATGCTGGTGGTCAACGTGGCGGTGTCGCTGATCTCCGGCGATCCCCGGCTGCTGCTGATCCGCAACGCCTGGTTCGGACTGCTGGTCGGCGGCTGGATGCTCGTCAGCCTCGCGGTGGGGAGCAGGCCGTTCATCTACCACGCGGCGCGGACGATGGCGCCCGGCCGCACGGCGCCGATGGAGCGTCGCTGGGCCGACGACGCCGCAGTCCGGCAGCTGTGGCGCGTCACCACGCTGTGGTGGGGCGTCGGGAACCTCGCGCTGGGCGGCGTCGTAGTGGCGATGGCCTACACCCTGCCGGTGGACTCCGTGCCGTTCCTGGACGCGCTCGTCACCGTCGCCGCGATCGTCGGGGGCCTCAAGCTCACCCGGCGTCAGCTTGCCTCGGCCGACCTCGGGCTCAGGCAGCCTGTCGCGGCGTGAAGCCGTCGAAGGCGCTTACGGCGATATCGGGCTCCTCGGCGTAGCAACGGATCACGCGTACCGACTCGGTGCCACCCAAGGGGCGGGTCACGGTGATCGGCTCGCGGAGTTCGAGGACGAGATTGGTGTCGTAGTCCTCGTGCATGATCAGCTCGTCGCCGGTGAACGTCCGTACGGTGGGCGGATGGGTCTGCTTGTGCCGCCGCAGGCTCAGCACGTCCGTGAGCGGCACGCGGACGTCGTAGAAGACACCCGCGCGGATCCACACCTCACGTGGCGAGACGACATGGGGACGGGTGACCGACGCGGCGAAGATGCCGAACACGAACAACGCCGAGTAGAGGCCGAGCACCAGCAGGACGAGGTCGATCACGAGCCCGAGGTCGATCAGCCAGATCAAGCCGGTCTCGGCGAACGAAACCGCGGCGAACACGATGAGCATCGGCGTGCGTGGCCCCGAATACGCCAGCGCGACACCGTCGGACGGAACGTCCTTGCGGCGCCGGAGCAGCAGCCAGATGCTGGCGAACGCGCGCCGCTCGTTGCTCAGATACCTCCGGACGGCTCCCATTGGCCCACCCCCTGGGTCAATTACGGGAGTGTCCGACACACCCCCTTCAAGGATACCGGCAGCACCGCTCAGCGCGCCGGGGCCAGATAAAGCCGCTGGGTCCCCGCCCACGGCGAATCGATGGTCCAGCTCGCCAGTGCGGTGGATGGCGGCGCGCGGCGGGTCGTGGCGAGCACGAGATCGGGTGTCGTGGGGGCGACGCTGTGGTCGAAGTTGTGGAAGTTGGCTTCCAGCAACGCCCGCGCCAGATCACCGCTGCGATTCTTCGTCGCCGCGATCGCCGGGTCGACGGCGCCGCGGTCGGAATACTGGTCCAGCAACTCGCAGTCACAGGCGTACGTCAACGCGCCCGCCTCCCCCGCACTTTCCACTTTTCTTCCCTTGGCCAGCGCGCCGAGCTGTTCCCCGATCTTCCGGTATTCCGCCGACGCCGCGTGGTTGCTGGTGATCGGCGCGAACCGGCGTGGCAGGCCTGGCAACGCGTACGCGGCCACGCCGGCGAGCACGATCGCGCCGGCGGCGACGGCCGTCCAGGCTCGAGCGTATTGGGGCACTTCGCAAACGCAGGCGGCGAGGAAGACCGTCGCGCCGACGATGCTCGACGCGTAGTACCAGTGATAGGGCGGCACGCCGAGCCAGGAATAGACGAGGTAGTGCACCGCGCCGGCGACGGCGAGCGCGGCGAAGGGCGCCAGCTTGCGCGCCCGCGCCGAACCCGCACGCAGCTGGACCGTCCACAGTAGACCAGCGACGCCGCCGAACAGCAACGGCAGGAAGGAAAGTGTTGCGGCTGCGGGAAAACTGCGCAGGTAGAGCAGCGGGCCGTTGGCGAAGCTGAACGCGCCCCACGGCGGCTGGGCGATCTTGATGACCAGCGTGTCCGGCACCGCGGAGCCGAGGACGAGCCAGCTGAACGTGAACCACGGCACGGTGACCGCGAGCAGGGTGAGCACGGTGCGCCAGACCCCGGCCCAGAACCGGCGCCGGGCAAGGAAGACGACGAGCGCGACGAGCAGCAGATCGATCCGGACGAGCACCAGCAGTCCCGCGGTGAGCCCGAGCGCGACGGGACGGCGTTCGACGGCGAACGTCGTCAGCCAGACCACCCCGGCGGCGCCGAGCGTGACCTCGAGCCCGATCGAGGACAGCAGCAGCGGGTTCACCAGCAGCATCGCGAACGTGAGCGGCGCGAACGCGGAGGTGATGCCGGTGCGGGCCGCGACCCGCCGCAGCCCGAGCACCAGCAGGACCTGGCTCACCACGAAGACGATCCCGGCGGCCAGGACCGCGTCACGCACCAGGAACGTCACCGCCGCGAGGACGAGCACGTTCAGCGGCGACGTCGCGGTGTTGGCGGTGCCCTGCTCGACCAGGCCCCAGTGGCCGTGGAAGGCGAGGTTCTTCGCATACGACAGCGTGATGTAGCTGTCGTCGATGAGATGGCCGCTGACCAGTGAGAACACCACCGCGGACACCGCCGCCGCCCCGGCGGGCAGCAGCCAGGACCGCGCTCTCGCCGCGACGGACGTCGGCAGGAGGAACCTCGGCGGCGCGGCGGCAGCGGTGGTGTCCATCACGGGACACCGTACACAATGATCGTAATCTTCTCGTGACCTGCCGCCCGTGCCGACCTCACCACATGCCGTTAAGGCCACCTTACGGGCGTCTGACGCCCGTAAGGTGGCCTTAACGGCACTTCGAGCTGATCCCCTGCCGAGGAAGTCAACCGCCCTGGCCGGGGGCCTCGGAGCCGCCGCGGCCGTTCTGGCCGGGTCCGAAGTTGCCGTGACCGCGCGGGCCGCCGTCACGGTGCTGGTGCATGCGCGCGATACCGGGGCGCTTGCCGTCGTGATGGGTGGCCGCGGCGACGATGCCGACGACCCCGCCGCCGACCACGAGCCCGAGCACCCCGACCGCGACGAGCTGGGTCGCGCGGTGCGCGACGAAGCGGCGGAAGCCACCGGGCTGCCGGGGCTGCGCTGCCGCGGCCGGGGCACCCCACGCGCCTGGCGGCGGCGGAGGTGTCGCACCGGCGGCAGGCGGGGGCGGCGTCGCGCTGGGCGGGGCCTGCTCGGCGTGTTCGGCGGTCTGGTCAGCGGCCGGCTGTTCGACCGTGGGTTGCGGGGCCGCCGAGGATCCCGGCGGCGTGCCCTCGGCAGTTGCCGCGGGCTGTTCGACGGTGGGTTCTCCGGCACCCGCTGGCGGCACGGCACCCGCCGCGGGGTCTCGCGACGGGTCGGCGGGGTGGGTCATTTCATGCTCCTTGAGGTTCACCGGACCGGGCATTTCACCCGGCCCGTCCCCGAGCATGAGCCCGGTTCCTGTGTGAACGCTGTACAGGAGCTGTTGATTGGCTACAGGTAGAACGACAGGAACAGGGTGATGACCAAGACGCCGCCGAGGACCTGGAGCACGCGGTCACGCAGCACGATCTCCTCGGGCTCGCCCCCGTTCCCGCTGTCGACGTCGACCGCGTAACGCAGCACCGCGACCACGAACGGCACCATCGAGACGACCGCCCACACCGAGTTGTGCTCGTGCTGGCGGATCTCGAACGCCCACAGGCAGTAGGACATGATCAGGATCGCCGCAGACGTCGCCCAGACGAACCGCAGGTAGCTCGCCGAGTACTTCTTCAGCGAGGCGCGGATCTTCGCGCCGGTGCGCTCGAAGAGCATGACCTCCGCGTACCGCTTGCCCGCGACCATGAACAGCGAGCCGAACGCGGTGACCAGCAGGAACCACTGCGACATCGGGACCGCGGCCGCGACACCACCGGCGATCGAGCGCATCAGGAAGCCCGAGCCGACGATGGCGAGGTCGACCACCGGCTGGTGCTTGAGGCCGAAGCAGTAGCCGAGCTGCACGGCCTCGTACACCGCGAGCACCACGGCCAGCTGCCAGCTCGCCGCGAACGAGACGCCGAGACCGGCCAGGAAGAACACCGCGGCCGACGCGTAGGCCACCGGGACGGGCACGATGCCCGCCGCGATGGGCCGGTTGCGTTTGGTCGGGTGCGCCCGGTCGGCCTCGACGTCGATCGCGTCGTTGATGAGGTAGACCGAGGACGCCACCAGCGAGAACGCCACGAAGGCGATCGCGGCGGCGAAGAGCAGCCCCGCCCGGTCGGTCGACTTGGAGAAGGCGAAGAACGGCGCCGCGAAGACGAGGACGTTCTTCACCCACTGCTTCGGCCGGGCCGTCTTGACGATCCCGCCGACCAGGCCCAGTGGCCCCTTGGCCGCCGTGACGGGTGCCGCCGGGGCCTCCGGGGTGGAGGTCTCGGCGGCGGGCACGTCACCGCTGTCTTCTAATCGCTCGGTCGTTTCGCTCATATTCGCTTCTTCAGCTTTCGTCGGATTAGACCACCGACCAGGCCCCCTAGAGCCGCTCCGGCCAGTACGTCGGTCGGGTAATGGACGCCGAGCACGAGCCGGGAGGCCAGCATCGGCGGTACCAAGGCGGGCACCAGGTTACGCCCGGTCAATCCGGAGTAGAGCACCGCCGCCGCCGTAGTGGACGTCGCGTGCGAAGACGGGAAGCTCAGCTTGCTCGGCGTCCCGACCAGAACCTCGACGCTCGGGTCGTCCGGTCGCGGCCGCCTGACCACGCGTTTCACCGCGATCGAGGCGGCGTGCGCACCCACCACGCCGCCCGCCGCGATCAGCCAGTCCTTGCGTCGCTTCTTGTCGACGACAGCGCCTAGCAGGCCAAGACCGAACCAGCCGATCGCGTGCTCGCCGAAGTGCGACATGCCGCGCGCGGCTTTCACCGAAGCTTCACTCTTCAGAAAGCCCTGGGCCTTGGCCAGGACCGCGACCTCGCCTGTCGGCGTGCCCTTCTCAAGCATCGATGGACCCGTCGAGAGGCGCGCCATCGGTCAGGTGTGGCGCGATCTTGTTGTCGAACATCGACAGCGCCGACCCGATCGCCATGTGCATGTCGAGGTACTTGTAGGTACCCAGCCGCCCGCCGAAGAGGATGTTCTTCTCGCGTGCCTCGACCTTGGCCAGCTCGCGGTAGGCCTCGAGCTTCTCGCGGTTCTCCGGGGTGTTGATCGGGTAGTACGGCTCGTCGTTCTCGCCCGCGAAGCGGGAGAACTCGCGGAAGATGACCGTCTTGTCCTTCGGGTAGTCCCGCTCCGGGTGGAAGTGACGGAACTCGATGATGCGGGTGTAGGGCACTTCCTGGTCGTTGTAGTTGACGACCGAGGTGCCCTGGAAGTCACCGGTCTCCGCGACCTCGGACTCGAAGTCGACGGTGCGCCAGGTGAACCGGCCCGCCGAGTAGCCGAAGTAGCGGTCCAGCGGCCCGGTGTAGACGGTCGGGGTGCCCGCCGGGATCTGCTCGCGCACGTCGAAGTAGTCGACGTTCAGCCGGATCTCGATGTTCTCGTGCTCGGCCATCTTCTCGAGCCACGCGGTGTACCCGTTGACGGGCAGGCCCTCGTAGGTGTCGTTGAAGTACCGGTTGTCGAACGTGTAGCGGACCGGCAGGCGCGTGATGATGTTGGCGCCCAGGTTCTTGGGGTCGTTCTCCCACTGCTTCGCGGTGTACCCGCGGATGAACGCCTCGTAGAGGGGGCGGCCGATCAGCGAGATGGCCTTTTCCTCGAGGTTCTGCGCGTTCTCGGTCTCGAACTCGGACGCCTGCTTGGCGATGAGCTCGCGAGCCTCGTCCGGGGTGTGCGACTTGCCGAAGAACTGGTTGATCAGGCCCAGGTTCATCGGGAACGAGTAGACCTGGTCCTTGACCCGCGCGAACACCCGGTGCTGGTAGTTCGTGAACTCGGTGAAGCGGTTGACGTACTCCCAGACCCGCTTGTTCGACGTGTGGAACAGGTGCGCCCCGTACTTGTGCACCTCGATGCCGGTCTCCGGGTCGGGCTCGGAGTAGGCGTTGCCACCGATGTGGCTCCGCCGGTCGAGCACGAGGACCTTCTTGCCGAGCTCCGTCGCGGCCCGCTCGGCGACGGTCAGCCCGAAGAAACCGGAGCCGACGACGACGAGGTCGTAACCTGCGAAATCGCGTTCAGTACTGTTGGCGGGGTTCGTGTGCGCGCTCACGGGCGCCCAGGGTACGCAGTCGCTCACCGCGACCCGCACCGACCGTCGTATTTCACCTCGATCCAACAGGGAAGCAGTGCCCACACCCGACGACTTCTGGAGCTATTTCGGCGCGCTCGCCACCTATGTCGGCGTGCTGGCGGTGCCGGGCGGCCTCATCGGGCTGGCGGCGGGCCTGCGCGGCTGGGCCCTGGCCGGGCTCGCGCCGCTGCTCAGCTACACCGTCACCGGACTCGCCGGCCCGTGGCTGGCGAAAATTCATCTCCCGTACAACACCCTCAGCGTCGCCGGCTGCACGCTGCTGATCGCGGGCGTCGTGTACGGGCTGCGCAGGCTCGCGCTGGCCAGAGGCTGGTCCTCCCCCGGCGCGGCCGAACCGGGGGTGACCTGGACACGCCGCGCGCACGTCGCCGTCGCGGCCTGCGTCGTGCTGGCCCTCGGCCTGTCGATCATCGCGGTGCTTTCGGCCAAGGGCGGGACGACCGCGGTGTTCCAGCGCTGGGACACCGTCTACCACGCGAACGGCATCCGCTACATCGCCGACACCGGCGACGGCTCGCTCACCGGGATGAGCAAGCTCAACTGGTACCCGGACGGGAACTTCTATCCGAACGGCTATCACCTGGTCGGCGCACTGGTCTACCAGCTTTCCGGCACGACGATCCCGGTCACGCTGAACGCGATCACGATGCCGACCGCTGGGCTCTTCGCGCTGGCGCTGGTCGCGCTGGTCCGCCAGCTCGGCGGGCGGGCGGTGCTCGCGGGCTGCGCCGCGCTGGTCGCCGGGACCGCGACGACCGGTGCCTACGAGCAGGTGTCGAGCGGGCTGCTGCCGTTCGCGCTGGGCATCGTGCTGACGCCGCTCGCGGTGGTCGCGCTTCAGCGGTACCTCGTGCATCCCGACGTCGGGAGCGGCGCGGTGCTGGCGCTGAGCGCGGTCGGGCTGCTCGCCGCGCACTCCAGCGCGTTGTTCGGCGCGATCCTGTTCGCCTTCCCGCTGGTCGTGCAGCGCTGGTACCGCGTGCTGCGGAGCCGCCGCGCCGACGGCGTCGCCGAGGGCAAGGGGCTCGGCCGCGTCGTCGGCGGGGACCTGCTGCGGATGCTGCCGGTGATGGTGGTGGCGGGCGTGCTGGCGTCGCCGATGATCTTCGGAGCGATCGGCTTCACGTCGAGTTCGTACCCGTATCACCCGTGGGGTTCGCATCTGCCGGTGCTCAAGTCGCTGGCACTGCTCGCCACGTTCCACCAGGTGCTGCCCGACCCGCAGCTCTGGCTGACCGCCCTGTTCGCGGTGGGGGTGCTGAGCTTCCTCGCGCTGGGCAGGATGCGCTGGTTGCTGCTCTCGGCGATCGGGCTGAGCACGTTGTTCGTGCTGGTCGCGTCCTACGGCGACACCGAGTGGGTGATCGCGCTTTCGCGGCCGTGGTGGAACGACCGGTACCGGCTGATGGCACTGGCCGCGATCCCGCTGTGCCTGCTGGCGGCGCACGGGATGGCCCAGCTGCAGCGCTGGCTCGCCAAGCTCGTCACCCGGCGTGGGTGGCTGCGAGCGCGGCCGCGGCTGACCGCCCGGTTCGGCCTTGTCAGCGCGGCGCTGGTGGTCGCGCTGTTCGCGGTGGTGACCGGCGGATTCTTGAACACCGCGAACGCGAAAGCGGTTTCCCTGCTCTACTACAACGGGCTGCCCGGCGAGGTCGTGCCGCCGGTCAGCGCCGACGAGCTGGCGGCGATGGCCGAGCTGGGCCGGATGCACATCCCGGCGGACGAGAAGGTGCTCAACGACCGGCTCGACGGCACGGCGTGGATGTACGCGATCGCCGGGGTGCACCCGGTGGCCGCGCACTACGACGCCGGGGTGCCGCCGAAGGACGCCGCGTACCTGGCGCTGCACTTCCGCGAGTACGACACCGACCCCGAGGTGCGGGCCGCGGTGCGGCGGCTGAACATCCATCACGTGCTGAGCGGGAGCGGCTCGATCGTGGTGGGCGGGCTGCCCTCGCCGGGGTTGCGAAACCTGGACGGGCTGGACTTCCTGCGCCGCGACTACGCCAATCCCGGCGCGGCGATCTACACGATCGTGAAGTGACTAAGAAACACGGTGGTCTGAACCGAAGCACCACTCAAGGCGACACGCCTCGCGCGCTGGGGGTCCGGGGGTTATCCCCCGGGTAGATACTGCGGGCACCGGGAGCAAAGGCCGAAGGGCTTGCGAACAGCAAGCCCCGCCGCGGGGGGGGGGGGGGGGGGGGCGGCGCCGGCCGCCCCCGCGGGGGGCCGCGCCCCGCACAGCCCCCCCCGCGGGGGGGGTACAGGGCCCCCCCGGCCGCCTGAGTGGCA
>NZ_JBHYIK010000031.1:16355-45917 GCF_042739735.1 Amycolatopsis sp. NPDC059027
GCTTTTGTTTTTTTTATCATCAGGCGCGTCGCCGGTGGCCGTGCTCGGTGCGCCATCCACCGCGCCCGGCGGCTCCGGCGGCGGCCGCGGCCGCCCCTGCCGCGATCACGAGGACCGCCCGCTCCCCGATCACCCCCGGGTGCCTTACGGACCGTCCCCCAGACGTCCTACTTGCTCGACGATCGGCGTGGGTAATCGGTTTCCGAGCGCGACGATTGTCACCCGTTCGTCGTAAGGCCTACGAGGCCTGGAGACCCGGAAGGACGTCGCTCGCGACCTTCTCGAGCACGAGCTCACGGCCCTGGTACGGCTCACCGGAGCGCGGCCAGTGGACGAGGATGTCCGTGAAACCCAGCTCGGCGGCTCGTCCGGCGGCGTCGCGGAAGGCCTCGACGCTGGACAGCGAGTACAACGGGGACGCGTCGAGACTCAGGTGCCGTTCCACGGTGGAGACCTCGCGGCCCGCGGCCGTGGCCCGCTCGTCGAAGAGCGCGGACAGCTCCGCGACGCCCTTCCACCAGCCGTCGAGGGTGTCCCCGCCCTTGCCGGTGGTCACCCAGCCCGCGCCGAAGCGCGCGGCGAGCGTCATCGTGCGCGGGCCGTTGGCGGCGACCACGAACGGCAGCCGGGGACGCTGGACCGTGCCGGGCGGGTTCCGGGCGCCCTTGGCGCGGTAGTACTCGCCGGCGTAGTCGAACTTGTCGGTCATCAGCAGCCCGTCGAGCGCCTCGACGAACTCGGTGAACCGGTCGGCGCGCTGGCGGGTGGTCAGCTCCGGGCCGTCGAACACGGCGGAGTCGTACCGGGTGTGGTCGACGCCCGCGCCGACCCCGAGGACGAACCGGCCGTCGGAGATGTCGTCGAGGGTGATCAGCTCGCGCGCGAACGGCACCGGGTGCCGGGCCACCGGCGAGGCGACGAACGTGCCCAGCTTGATCCGCGAGGTGACCGTCGCCGCCGCGGTCAGCGTCGGGATCGCGGAGAACCACGGCCCGTCGATCAGGGTGCGCCAGCCGAGATGGTCGTACGTCCACGCATGGTCGAAGCCGTACTCCTCGGCAGCACGCCACTTCGGCTCGGCGGCCCACCAACGGTCTTCCGGAAGGATCACGATGCCTACTCGCACGCCCGGACCGTAGCAGTGAGGGTGACCTTCCTTTCGAAGGGCGGAGGCGGCGATGTCGGCTATCGCGCAAACCGGATGATCTCCCGGCCGCTTCGGGGACAATGAGGGGGTGGAGAAGCCTCTGTTGATCGCGTCCGACGTCGACGGCACTTTGCTCGGCCCCGCCGAGGTGCTGAGCGAACGCACGATCGCCGTCGTGCGCCGGGTGCTCGAAGACCGTGTGCCTTTCGTGCTGGCCAGCGGCCGCCCGCCCCGGTGGATCGCGCCGGTGGCCGGGCCGCTGGGCCTGACCGGCTACGCGGTGTGCGCGAACGGAGCGGTGCTCTACGACATCGGCCGCGGCGAGGTCGTCGCGGTGCACGGCCTGCTGGAGCCGGAACTACTGCACGACATCGCGGCGACACTGGACAGCGCGCTGCCCGGCTGCCGGCTGGCCGCCGAGCGGGTCGATCTCGGCCCGCTCGACGAGTCCGACCTGCGTAACTTCGTGATCGAGCCCGAGTACCACAATCCGTGGGGCGACGGCGAAGGCCGCTACGCGCCGCGCGCGGAGGTGCTCGGCCACCCGGCGATCAAACTGCTGATCAGCAAGCGCGGGATGGAGTCCGACGAGATGGCGCTCGCGGCGCGGGAACTGCTCGACGGCGCCGTGGACGTCACCTACTCGTCCTCCGGCGGGCTGATCGAACTCGCCGCGCACGGGATCACGAAGGCGACCGGCCTCGCCGAGGTGGCCGGGCGGCTCGGGGTGCCGCGGGAGCGGATCATCGCCTTCGGTGACATGCCGAACGACGTGGAGATGCTCACCTGGGCCGGGCACGGCGTGGCCATGACGAACGGCCATCGCGCCGTGGTGAAGATCGCCGACGAGATCACCGGCCCCGCCGCCGAAGACGGGGTCGCCCAGATCCTCGAACGCTGGTTCTGACGCGTTCCGGAGGTGTCCACAGTGGATACTTCGCGGGCTGTGCCGAAGTTGGGAAGTGCTGGCCAGGGTTCGCATTCGCGGCTGTGTGGCGCTGTTGGTATCACGCCGGTTGCCTCGTGGTGTGTTCCGCTTCGCGAGTCCCCCTTTTGTCGCGAACGCTCCGTTGGGGACGTTGATCGTCCCGAACGGAGCGTTCGCGACAGGCGAGGCCACCGCACGAAGCCCGGCACCGTCACGACGAGCCCGCGAGCAACACACACCCCAGCAGTCACGCCTTCCCAGGACCGCCGAACGTCGCGAAGGGGTCCTTCACGGCGCTCAACCACAGCGTTCAACGCCATGAAGGAGGCCTTCACGGCAGCACGATCCACAAAGGACACTTCCGGCGGCCCTTACCGGACTGGTGTACGGGGCACTGGGGTGCAGCCACGAGCCGGACATCCGCGGTGAGGCCCTACCGGAGCCACGGAAACGGGCTTCGCCGAGCCCTCATCCGCGGGGGCGCCCCCCTGAACCAGCCTATCGCCGGAGTGTGACGGAAAATCCGGAAACGGGGCGGGGAGGCTGGAGTTGTCCACATCGGGAGGTGCCTGTGGACGACTGGGAGAAAGCGGCGACTTGGAGGAGTCTCAGCGTTTCCGGTCCAGTTCCCTGGCCTCTTCCGGGGTGGGGGCGGTGCCGCCGAGATGGGCGGGGAGCCACCAGCGCTCATCGTCGGAGGCGGGCTTGTCCGGGTAGCCGGCCTGGGCGCGGTCCAGCAGCGCTCCCATGCGCACCCGCAGGTCCTTGGACAGCACCTCGGGGTCCTCGTCGGCACCCGGCCGCAGCGCTTCCCCGGCGATGATCGAGATCGGCACGTGCCGCTGGGTCAGGTTCTTCGGCCTGCCCTTGGTCCACAGCCGCTGCGTGCCCCACAACGCCATCGGCACCACCGGCACCCCGGCTTCGGCGGCCATCCGCACCGCGCCGGACTTGATCTCCTTGACCGTGAACGACTGGCTGATCGTGGCCTCCGGGAACACGCCGACGACCTCGCCCGCCTTCAGCCGCTCGACGGCCTCGCGGTAGGAGGCCAACCCAGCCGCCCGGTCGACCGAGATGTGCCGCATCCCGCGCATCAGCGGCCCGGCGATCCGGTTCTCGAAGATCTGCTTCTTCGCCATGAACCGCACCAGCCGCTTCGCCGGGCGGGCGCCGAGGCCGCAGTAGATGAAGTCGAGGTAGCTCACGTGCGTGCACGCGATGACCGCGCCACCGGTGGCCGGGATGTGCTCCGCGCCCTCGATCCGGATGCGGTTGTCCAGCACCCGGAACATCAACTTCGCCGCCGCGATCACGGGCGGGTACACCAGCTCAGCCATTCCGCAAGGCTACGTGACCGTAGGGAAGAAACCTACGGATGCGTAGGTTTTGCGGACCAGATCACCGGGTCCCGGCGACCGGGCTCGCGCGGGAGCAGCGCGAGCGGCACGGCGAGCAAGGTCGCGAAGAGTGCCACCGCCTGGTGCTTGATGTTCTCGATGCCGTCGCCCAGCGCGGCCAGGACGAACTGGCCCACCGCGACGGTCAGCAGCAGGCCGAGTACGACGCCCAGCGCGGTCCGCCGATGCCGAAGGCCACGCCACGCGACGAACAGCCACAGCGGGACCAGCGCGAACAGGCGCAGCGGAGCGAGCAGACCGGTCAGCCACGAAGCCACCGGCATCCGGTACTCCTGGGCGTGCGGCGGCAGCCCGGCGGAGACGTCGAAGCTGCCGAGGTAGTCCGGGCGGGCGGTCAGCAGGTCACCAGCCGCGCGGTTCAGCACCTCGAGGGTGCGTCCGGGGTGACTCGCGAAGTACCCCACGACGTTGTGGCGACTCAGCTTGTCGCGATAGCGCGGGTACTCGGGATCGAGCGTCGCCGGGTTCGGATGCCACCAGCCGTTGCCCGCGTACTTCGCGAAGGCCGGCGGCAACCCGAGCGCCGCGAGGTCGGCCTGGGTGTCGTGCTTCCCGTCGATGATGTTCAGGAAGACGGTGTTGAACATGTTGATCTCACGCGAGTCGTCGCCGGGACGTACCGCGAGCGTGCCGTCCGGCGCTTTCGCAGGCTCGACGGTCTGCTGCGCGTAGAGCGTCAACCCGCCGAGTGCGCCGATGACGAGCAGCGACGGCACCCAGCGCGCGAGGCCACGCCGGCCATCCGGCCGGATCAGCAGCACCGCGACAGCGAGCAGGGGCAGGACCATCAGGGTCTGGACCTTGGCGTTGACGGCGACGACCCCGCCGAAGACCGTCACCGCCGTTCCCGCGTAGCTCCACCATCCGCCGCGCGCCATGAGCAGGAGCCCACCGGTGGCCAGCAGCAGGCCCAGGAACGCCGCGCCCTCACCGAGTACCGAGGCGAAGTAGCCGAAGAACGCCGAATCACCCACGACCAGGAGCAGCCCGGCCGCCACCGCGATCCGCACGCCGCGGCCGTACGGCAGCCCGAGGACGATCGCCGCGACAGCGGCCGCAGCGAGAGCACTGCTCACAATTCCGAGCACTGTCAGACTCAGTGACCCGTGCTCTCCGAAGAGATCACCGATCCACCGGGCGGCGCGGGCGAGCCAGCTCTGGCTCAGCAGGTAGGTGGGTTCGCAGGTACCGCCCGGCACGTCGTAAACCAAGCGCACGAACGGTTCCGGCTGGCTCTTCCACGGAATCCCGGCACCGCACAGCACCCGGAACCCGTCGCCGTTGTCGGACATCGCGACCGGCCGAGGCACCAGGAACCGGATCAGCAGCAGCGCCAGCGTGGCGCCGAAAACACCCAGGCCGAGAAGCGCTTCCACCCGAAACCGCCTGACCGGTGCTGGGCTCGGCGCGGTGTCGACACTCACGAAGGGCAAGGTACGTGACGGAATTCCGGCGCCTTGTCGAGGTCGTCGACGACGGTCTGCGCCTGTTCGGTGCGCGGGTACAGCGCGACCCAGTACGACGTCCCTTCCCGGTGGAACGTGGCGACCTGGTACTTCCCCGCGTAGATCGGGTCGATGGCGCACCGCTGGCTTTCGGTGTACCCGGTCTCGGTCGGCACGGCGACGGTCGGGCGCCGCGCGTTGACCACGTAGTCGTAGTCGGTGACGACGCCCCGCTCACGCCGGCCCTCCCGGGCGATGTGGTCATCGGTCTGGCCGAGGACGTCGACGACGAGCAGCTGCGGTCCCATCTCGTACGCCAGCGCTCCCGGCGAGGACGCGCTGATCACCGACCCCGGCGGCAGGTATTCGCCCAGCCACGCGCCGATCTCCGACAGCTGCGCGCCCCGTTCCTGCCACCCGCGGACGCGGTCGAGCATGTCCGGGCTGAACACCGAGACCAGCACGGCGATCCCGGCGAGCCCCGCGGCGGCCACCGGAACCAGGCGGGTCCCGGCAGGCCACGCCCGCGGACGCGGCGACGGCTTCGCGGTGGCGACGGCGGTCAGCACGCCGTACGCGGATACGGACGCGACAGCGAGCAGCGGCGGTATCGGCACGAGCTGACGCCATGACAACGAACCGTCGCCACCCAGCAGGACCGCGAACACCGCCAGCCCCGCCGCGACGGCGAACAGCAGCCAGATGACCGAGCGAGCCTCGATGTCCGGCCCGCCGCGACGCAGCAGCAACGCGACCGCCGCGACCAGGCCGAGCAACAGGAAACCCTGATGCACCAAGGAAAATCCGGACAGGTAGTGCCAGCCCTCTGTCACCCGCGCGCCGAACGTGCCGCTCAGCCGCGCGTCGATCGCCGTCGGCAGCAGGTGGCCGTAGTACGTGACGCGCCAGGCCGTCCACGGAACGAGGAACACCAGCGCACCGAGCGTGTATCCGGCGGGCGCCCACCAGCTGTGCTTGCCCCGCAACGCGGCGAACACCAGCCACAGTCCGGCGAGGACCGCCACCACGAGCCCGTCCGGCCGGGTCATCACGGCGAACGCGACGAGCACCCCCGCGACGACCGGGCGCCGGGCCACGAGTGCGTAGCAGACGGAGAGCAGCAGGAGGACGAACAGCGGCATCTCGGTGCCGGACGGCCCGTAGACGGCCAGCCCGCTGGCACCCGCGGTGAGCAGCGCGGCGGCGACGCCGAGTGCGGGGCGGGGTTCGGCGCCCTCCGGCAGTGCCCGCTCGACGATCCGGTTCACGAGGAAATACGCGAGCAGCACCGAACCGAGCGCCGCGATGACCCCGAGCGTCACCGCCGCGCCTTCGACGCCGATGCCGAACGCGGCCTTCGGCAGGGAGATGAGCACGAGCCACAGGAAGTTCGCGTAGCCCTCGACCCGCTCGCCCGCGTTGAACACCGGCCCGTTCCCGTCGGCTATGTTGGCCGCGTACCGGAACGCGATGAAAGCGTCTTCGGTGATGGTGGCGAACAGCAGCTGGTGCAGCAGGGAGAACCCGAGGACGAGGGTGAGCACGAAGCCGCGCCAGCCGTGGACCGTGGCGATCCGGCCCCAGGTGGTGACGATGAGCGCGGCCAGCAGGAGCCAGGCGCCCACGACCGCGTAAACCACCCGGCCCCCCAATCTTCGACCGCCTGCCGCGTTCTCACCGCGTGCGAATGATTATCGATCATCCTGGCAGGATGTTGCGTGCGGGTCAGTCAGCACGGGACGATTCCCGTGAATCTTCCCCTTGTGTCACTCATTCGGCCGGGATCGCGCGCACGTGATCAGCCGTTCGGACGTATCGGACGACGCCGGTGTGCGGCTTGCGAGGGTTCAGGAAGCGGTGAGGGAACGCGACGAAATGGCGCGCGCGGCGACCGCGGCGCCGCCGGCGGTGAGCAGGTCGGCAAGGGTGAACATCACGCGCGACGCGACGGCGAACGCCGTGGCCTGGCCGACGGTGAGGCCGCTCGCGGTGAGGACCGCGACCTGCGCGACCTCGCGGACGCCGACCCCGCTGGGCAGGATGAAGGCGAACGTGCCGACCGTCATCGACACGGCCATCGCGCCGACGCACAGGATGAATCCGTCAAGGCCGGGCGCGCCGACCGAGTTGGCCAGCAGCCACAGGTGCACGCCCTGCAACGCCCACGCCGCCGTCGAGGCGCCGAAGACCTTGCCGACCACCGCCCAGCCGAGCGGATGCTCCAGCGCCGGTCGGCGCAGGATCCGCAGCACGAGCGAGGTGCCCCAGGTCAGGATCTTCGGGT
Organism: Amycolatopsis sp. NPDC059027; assembly: GCF_042739735.1. NCBI lineage: Bacteria > Bacillati > Actinomycetota > Actinomycetes > Pseudonocardiales > Pseudonocardiaceae > Amycolatopsis > Amycolatopsis sp. NPDC059027. The sequence continues at coordinate 23,581 of NZ_JBHYIK010000031.1, forward strand.
GCAACATGGCGAGGCCGACCGGGATGAGCACGAACAGCCACAGCGCGCGGGGGCTGTTGCTGAACACCGCGGGCGCCGCGAGCAGCGACACGACGAGCGCGGACACCACGCCGACGCCGAGCTGGATCAGCGACGCGGTGAAGATCCGCGCCCTGGCCAGGCCCGCCTTGCGGCCCAGCTCCATCTGCAGCAGGTAGGCCCACACCGAACCGGGGACGTACTTGCCGAGCGAGCCGACCAGGCAGATCTGCGAGCCGCGCGCGTAGCCGATCGGGGCGCCCAGATCGTCGACCATCGCCTGCCACCCGTAGGTGGAGACCATGATCGCCGCGACGAGTGCGAGCAGGCTCAGCAGCGAGGACTGCCAGGCGACGTCGGACAGCGTGTGCCAGAACTCGTCCCAATGCGACACGAGTGCCTTGGCCGCGAAACCGACGACGGCGATGATCGCGACCCAGCGGACGACGTCGAGGATCCGGGCCTTGGCGGATTTCGGCTGTGGGAGGACCGCCGTCCCCTCTTTGCCGGATCCGGCACCCTCCGGCTCAACGGTGGTCGTCACGGGCAGCCCCTTCGAAAAGCGCGGCGGGAGCGCTCAGGCGACGCGATCGCGGACGCGGATTCGCGGACAGACACTGGCACTCCTCACAGCCACGGAAAGCGGCAGGTCAAGCCTGCACCGTGACCAGGCGGCTGAATTCGGCCAGCAGATCGTAACCGTCCCACACCGCCGAGAAGGTGAGGGCCGATCCGAACGGAACGATCCGGTCGACACCGCGGCCGGCCAATTCCGTCACGAATTCCGTCAATTCCGCAGCGCTGAAGCCGAATTGACTGACGGTCTGATCCTTGCGGAGCACGATCGGGACCAGCTCGCCCAGCGTGTCGACCCGCGCGTTGGCGAAGGTGCCCGCGCCCAGCCATTCCCGCGGCAGGCTCGCCGGGTCGGCCAGCTCCAAAGTGGCCAGACCGTTCCGGTCGGCGCCCGCGCCGTCGAACGAGATGGCGGTGGCGATGCCGTCCACCGCGGCGCCGTACGCCGAGACACGCTTCTGCACGGCCATCGCGGGCTCGGTGACGTGCTGTTTCGTGGCCAGCACCTCGGCGAGCAGCGTGCGGAACTCGCTCCCAGCGGCCTTCGCGCCCTCGGCGTCACCGACCCAGAAGACGGCACGCGGCGACGAGCACGCCGCCTGGTCGAACCAGTACGAGTCGTTGTAGAAGCCTTCCGCGGCCGCGCGGCGCTGGTCTTCGGACGCGTTCTGCCAGCCCGCGACCGACGCCACCGCGAACGACGAGCGGTCCGGGAAGGTCAGGTCACGGGCGTGCGGGGCCAACGGGTACTTCCGCAGCGCCGCGACCGAGGCGTCACCACCCCAGATCACCCGCAGGTCCGCCGCCAGCGACAGCGCACCGCTGATCTCGTCGCTGCGGTCGTAGGTGACCATGCGCTGGGTGGCGGTGATCGCCGCCGCGGTCGCCGGGTCCACTTCGGACAGCGCGTCGTTCAGCGCGTCGAGCACGGCCTCGGCCGCCCCCGCCGAACGCGAGGAGACGCGGACGACATTGTGGTTGCCAGCCAGCGCGGACAACGCCCACGAGTACACGAAGATGGTGTCCACATTGGCCGGTGGCACGTGGAAGACGAGCCCGCGCGGGAACCGCAGAGCGCCACCCGAAGTGTCCAAAGTAGACAGTGCCTTGGCGATTTCTCCCTTGCGCAGGAAGAAACCCAGCGAGGCCAGCTCAGGGAACCTGCGCGCTGTCGCGGGCGCGAGCAGCTTGCGCGCGAACTTGGTGACGAACTCGACGATGCGCGGGTCACCCACGCGCAGGCGCCCGCCCGGCGGCTCGGCACTCAGCTCGTCGACGAGCGCGCCGACCTCGATCGAGTCGGCCAGCGGAAAACGTTGAGTCAAGGCACTCACGCGATCGCCTCGCTCCGCGAGACAGTGTCCAATTTCTTTTGGCGCATGATATCCATGATTCGCTCGCAAGCTTCGCTCATGCGGCCGCACCCCCGGAGAACGTGTCGGAGCAGCCGCGGGCCTCGGCCTTGGGCAGGCGGCCGAGCACCGAGAAGTGCTTGCCCGGCCAGTCACCGTCGTCGATTCCGTTGTACACGCCCAGATCCTCGGTGAGCAGGACGTGCCCGGGGTAGGAGCGCGGGAGCGTCGAGACGACCTCGATGACACCCGGCTCGCCGACCGGCTGCTCTTCCCAGGTTTCCGGGTTCCGGATCACGACGTCGGCGAAATCGGGGCAGTACAAGGAGTTCCCGGACGGGCCTTCGAGGAAGACGGTGCCGATCTGCTCGATCATGCCGTAGTAGTTGTGGATCCGGGTGAGCCCGGTGTCCTCTTTGAACCGGCGGCGGAACTCGGTGTTGTCGACCGCGCGGTCGATCAGCTTCTTCCAGCCGCCAGAATGTATGAGGATGCCGTTGGACAGGTCGAGCCCGTTTTCCCGCGCCACCTCGTACAGATACAGCCACACCATGAAGGTGAAACCGAAGATCAGGAACGGCTTGTCCCCGTACTCGGCGAGGAACTTCTTCACCGCTTCGATGTCCGGCTCGTCGTTCTCGTCGAGCACGTAAGTGTGCTTGCGGCCGAAGTTCGCCATGCCCAGCACACCCGCGCCGCGCGCCGAGAACGACCGGCGGTTCTTGATGATGCCGATGGTGTCGACCATCAGCATCGGCAGCCGCTCGCCGCCGAGGACCTCCTGCAGCGTGGCGCCGAGCTGTTTCGTCTGCGCCGCGGCGGCGTCCTTGTCCAGGTAGATCCGCGACGCGCCCGCCCCGGTGGTGCCGGACGAGGTCAGCGTCTTGAACACTTCGGCGTCCGGGATGCTCTTGAGGTCGTGTGTCTTGAACATGCGCACCGGAAGCCACGGCAGGTCCGCGATGCGCTCGAACCTCGTGTCCTCCGCGATGCCCAGCGACGACAGAATTCGTTGGTAGCCAACGGAATTCGCGCGATGGTGCGCGGTCAGCTCGGCCAGCTGCGGCAGCAACTGCTGCTCGCGCTGTGCCTGCGACAGCGTGAACACGCTCATATCCGTCCTTCCAGCGTCCGGTAGTCGATCTTGCCGCTGGCCAGCAGCGGCACGGTGTCGATGGGCCGCACGTCGAACCCGCTGGTGTGCAGGTGCAGCCGCTCGGACAGCGCCCTCGACGCGTCCTTGCAGATGTCCTTGTCCGCCCCCTCGGCGAACAGCACGACCTTGTCCCCGGCGGGAACGGCGGCCACGACGTCGATCCCGACGGCGGCGGTGCGCACCGCCTGCTCGAGATCGTCGAGGCTGACCCGGTTGCCGAACACCTTGCCGATGCGCTTGAGCCGCCCGGTGATGAACAGGAACCCGTCCTCGTCGAGGTATCCCAGGTCACCGGTGGCCAGCACGCCGCCGTACTCGTCACCCTTGGCCAGCTCCGACTCGTCGTCGGCATAGCCCATCATCACGTTGGGACCACGGTAGACGACCTCACCGACAATTTTCGGATGCGTCGTCTCGGACCCGTCGTCCCGCCGGACCGCGAAGGCTCCACCGGGCAGCGCGGGCCCGGCGGAACCGAGCTTTTCGGCCAGCCGCTCGGCCGGGACGGTGGTCATCCGCGGCGACGCCTCGGTCTGCCCGTACATCACGAACATCCGGCCGCCGACCCCGCGGATCTTGTCGTTGAACTCCGCGACGAGTTCGTCCCGCAGCTTCCCGCCCGCCTGCGTCAGCGTGCGCAGCGTCGGGTACTTCGCCGGGTCGAATTTGAGGCGCCGCAACATTTCGTAGTGGTACGGCACCCCCGCGAGCGAGGTCACCTTGTGCTCGTTCACCGCGTCCCAGAACCCGCGGCCCAGCACGCCGGACGGCTCGATCACGACGCTCGCGCCCCGGAGCAGGTGCGAGTTGAGCACGGAAAGCCCGTAGCTGTAGTGCAGGGGAAGGCTCGTCGGCGCGACCTCGTCGGAGTCGATGGCGAGGACCTGCGCGATCGCGTCGGCGTTCGAGAACACCGCGCCACGCGACAGCCGGACGAGCTTGGGGTTGCCGGTGGATCCGCTGGTCGGCAACAGGATCGCGAGTTCGGGATGCGGCTCGACGGCGTCCGCCGTGGTCCGTACCCAGTGCTTGCCGGACTCCGCGTACTCCGCCGGGACGTCGGCCTCGGGCGCGGAAAGCACCGCCGCGGGGCGGAAGCGCTCGATCAGCCCGCCCAGCACGTCGGCGTCGAGTGCCGGGTCGATCAGCGCGATCGCGCGGCCGGACTCGAACGCGGCGAGATAGTTCAGCACGCTTTCCAGATCGACCGACATGCGCGCGAAAAGCACGCCGGCGGGCAGTTCGGCGAGCGCGGCGGCGAGCCGGGCCACCTCGGCGTCCAGTTCCTGACCGGCCAGCGTGCGGCCCCCGGCCACATCGATCAGCCGAGCCCCGACACCCAGCAGGGTCATAGCACCAAGCCTCCGTCGATCCCCAGTACCTGGCCGGTGATGAACGACGCCTCGTCACTCACCAGGAACCGGATCGCCTTCGCCACGTCCTCGGGACGGCCGAGCCGCCCCAGCGGCGTCTTACCCACGTTCTCCGCGACGGCGTCCTCGCTCAGCCCCGCGGTCAGGTCCGTCTCGATCACACCCGGCGCGACCGCGTTGACGCGGATCCCCGAGCGGCCGAGTTCCTTCGCCGCCGAGCGCGCGATGTTCGCCACCGCCGCCTTCGACGCCGCATACACGGTCTGACCAGCACTTCCGTACTCGCCGACGATGCTCGCCAGCACCACGATCGCGCCGGTTTTCTTGCGCATCATCGCGCGCGCGGCCGCCTGCACGGTGTGCAGCGTGCCCGCGACGTTGGTACTCAGCGTGGTCTCGACCAGTTCCTCGCGGATCATGCCGAGGAGCGCGTCCTCCATGATCCCGGCGTTCGCGACGACGACGTCCAGCGCGCCGTGTTCCTTGGCGACACCCCTGACCAGCGTCGACACGGCCTTCGCGTCGGTGACGTCCAGCGCGAGCCCGGCGACGGCACCGGCCTCGGTGGCCGCCTGCTTCGCACGCTCCTCGTCACGTCCGGTGAGCACCACCGTCGCGCCCGCCTCTGCGAGCGCCCGCGCGGTGGCAAGGCCGATACCGCGCGTCCCGCCGGTGACCAGGGCGACCTTGCCGCTGAGCTCCCCCATTACTTCGACTGCAGCTCGGTCACCATGTCGACGGCGACCTTGAAGCTGGACATGTCGATGACCTGGTCGGTGTCGAACTCGACGTCGAACTCGTCCTCGATGGCCGCGACCAGCGCCATGTGACCGACCGAGTCCCACGCCTCGATGTCGCGGTACTTCAGGTTCTCGACGTTGACGTCGTCACCGAGGTCCAGTGCCTCGACGAAGACCTCGCGCAGCTTGGGGGCGACATCCGCCATAACCGTTACTCCTAATGCTCGTCGCGCGGGCGAGCGTCCCACGCCTTCACCAAGGTAGAGAGGTCGCCGGGCAGCCGGTCGGCCAGCCCGCCCTCCGGGAGCGATTCCTTCCCTTTGAGCCACGGCCCGAGTGCCTCGATCGTCTCCTCGTCCAAGCCGCGGCGGGACAGCCCGACCTGGTTGACGCCGGTGACACGGGCCGGGTTGCCGACCGCGATGGTGAACGCGCCCACTTCGCGGCGGACCGCCGAGCCCATGCCGACCATCGCGCCGGGGCCGATCACGACACGCTGGTGCAGCACCGCGCCCATGCCGAGGTTGGCGCCGTCCCAGATGTGGCAGTGGCCGCCGGTGATGACGTTCGAGGCGATCGTCACGCCGTCGCCGACCAGGCAGTCGTGCGCGATGTGGCTGCCGCGCAGGTAGTAGCCGTCGTCGCCGAGCGTGGTGGTGCGCCAGGTGCCCTGGTGCACGCTGACGTACTCGCGGATGCGGTTGCGGCTGCCGATGACGACGCCGTGGCCGTCGTGGTCCGGGTCTCCGGTCGGCGCGGCGTCCCAGGCGGCGGGGTGCTCGCGGTTACGGTCTTCCCCCGGCGTGCCGATGGTCACGTGCGGGCCGATCCAGTTGCCGTCGCCGATACGGGCGGGGCCGACGATGACGGTGTACGGGCCGATGACGTTGTCCTCGCCGAGTTCGACGCCTTCGCCGATAACGGCCGTCGGGTGGATCCGGTTAGACACGAGTTTCCATTCGTCGGCGGCTGCTGGCAGCCTGGGGGGTCAAGGTCGGGCAGCAGCGCCCGGTAACGTGTGGCCCGCGTTGTGCAGGGCGGCCGGGCGCAGCACCGGCGGCTTTCCGGCCTCACGGCCTGAGCGCTCAGCACTGTACCCGACGCACCGAAACCACCTGCCGAGAGAGACTTGCCGATGATCCCCATCACCGTGGTCGACGTCCGTGACGCGGAGGACCTCGTCGTCGAGGTGCTGCGCTCCGGCGCCATCGCACAGGGACCGATGGTCAAGCGCTTCGAAGAAGCCTTCACCGGCGTCACCGGAACCAAGCACGCGGTCGCGGTGAACAGCGGCACGACCGCGCTGGTGGCCGCACTGGAGGCGCTGGACCTCCAGCCCGGCGACGAGGTCGTCACCTCGCCGTTCACCTTCGTCGCGACGCTGAACGCGATCCTGGAGGCGGGCGCGACGGTCCGGTTCGCCGACATCCGGCGCGACGACTTCGCGATCGACCCGGACGCGGTCGCCGCGGTGATCACCGACCGCACCAAGGTCCTCATGCCGGTGCACCTGTACGGCCAGACGGCCGACATGGGCAAGCTCGCCCCGCTGGCCTCGGAGCACGGGCTGCACGTGATCGAGGACTCGGCGCAGGCCGTCGGCGCGTCGTTCGAGGGCAAGCCCGCCGGGTCGTACGGCATGGGCTGCTTCTCGCTGTACGCGACGAAGAACACGACGACCGCCGAGGGCGGCGTCATCACCACGGACGACGACGCGCTCGCCGACAAGCTGCGGCTGCTGCGCAACCACGGCATGCGCGCCCGCTACCAGTACGAGCTCGCCGGGCACAACTGGCGGATGACCGACCTGCACGCGGCGGTCGGCATCCCGCAGATGGCCAAGATCGACCAGATCATCGCCGCCCGGCAGGCGAACGCGAAGCGGCTTTCGGACGGTCTCGCCGGGACGCCGGGGCTCGACGTCCCGCAGGTGCTGCCCGGCCGTGAGCACGTGTGGCACCAGTACACGGTTCTGGTCGGCCCGCACGCGATGCTCTCGCGGGACGAGTTCGCCGCCGCCCTGACCGAAAAGGGCGTCGGGAACGGGATCTACTACCCGAAGATCGTCTTCGACTACGACTGCTACCGCGGCAACCCGCTGATCCCGGACGCGCGCACCGAGGACTTCCCGGTGGCTGCTTCCGTTGCGGCACAAGCACTTTCGCTTCCGGTGCACCAGCACCTGAGCGAGTCCGACCTTGACAAGATCATCGAGACGGTTCGCGAGGTACTGGGCGCATGACGCACCGCATCGCTCTCATCGGCACCGGCAACATGGGCTCGCTGCACGCCCGTGTGCTTTCGGCGAACGAACGGGTCGAGCTGGTCAGGGTGGTGGATCCGCGCGAGGAGGCGGGGCGCGCCGTCGCCGATCGCTACGAAACCCAGTGGGCGCCGGAGATCGGCTCACTGTCCGATGTGGACGCCGTGGTGCTGGCCTCGGCCACCGAGGTGCACTACGACCTGGCGCAGGAGATCCTCGGCCAGGGCAAGCCGCTGCTGGTCGAGAAGCCGGTGTGCAACAGCCTCGAGGCCTCGCAGGAGATCGTCGGGCTGTCGGCGAGCAAGGACGTCCCGCTGATGTGCGGGCTGCTGGAGCGCTACAACCCCGCGGTGATGACGGCGCGGGCGCTGGTCAACGAGCCGGTGCACCTGATGGCGCGGCGCCACGGCCCGTACGCGCCGCGGATCAAGACCGGCGTCGCGTGGGACCTGCTGGTGCACGACGTCGACCTGGCGATCCAGTTCTTCGGCGGCGCGACCCCTTCGCGGGTCACCTCCGGTGCCGGGTACTTCCACCCGTCGTCGGTGGAAGGCGCCGAGGACACGATCGAGACGGTGCTGTCGTTCCCGACCGGGCTGGCCACGGTTTCGGCGTCGCGGCTGGGGCAGCGCAAGGTGCGCTCGCTCGTCGTGTCGGAGCTGGACCGGCTGATCGAAATCGACCTGCTGCGCCGCGACGTCACCATCTACCGCCACGTCTCGCACGACTCGGTGACGCCGGACGGGCTCGGCTACCGGCAGCAGACCGTCATCGAGATCCCGGAGCTGGTCACCGCGCGGGAGCCGCTCGCCACGCAGCTGGACCGGTTCGTGGATCTGCTGGAGGGCAAGGTCGACGCCGAGGACGAGCGGTCGCGGATCCTGCCTTCGCACGATGTCGTCGCGCAGGTGCTGACGCAGGCCGCTGCCTGAGGTTTTCTTTCGTTTGGTCCATGGGGCCCGTACGTCCGTACGTTGTGGACAGTCAGGCGGAGCGGGCGAGGGCGGCGCGGACGATCGCGGTGACCCGGTCGGCGACGTCTTCCGGGGATTCCTCGGGGTCGACGACCAGGTGCCGGTCCGCCCGGTAGGTCGCGATCTCGGCGATCATCTGGCCGACCTGCCAGTGCTGATCCGACGAGGCCGGGGAAGCGGACGACGCCGAGTCGAAGAGCACCACGAGATCCGGGGCGGGATCGGCGGCCCAGGAGGCGAGTTCGCGCAGGTCGTCGACATCCTCGGCGGCGGAGGCGAGCGGCACCAGTTCGGCGAAACGCCGCGTGACCACGATGCGCCCGGACTCCAGCGCCGACGTCACGCGCTCGACGGAGTCGGCGTGCACCGCGGCCGCCACGAGCGCACGCGCCCGCGTCCCGGTGAGGTCGACCAGCGACACCACGTCGTGCTGCCGCGCGAGATCCATCGCCGGGTCGACGGCACACAGGGAGTCACCGAATTCGACGCCGAGCCGTTCGACGAGCCGGCTCGCGCGTGTCCCGTCGGTTTCGCCTTCCAGCACAAGGAGAAATCCCCGCGTGTGCGCGGGCCGCCTGCTCATCACGCGGACCAGGTCGGCGATCCCGGGCGACTTGCTCTTGGCGTCCATCTGCCGGTACGCGACGACGCCGATCACGGCGCACACCACCCCGGCGCCGAGGATCACCGGGCGGGTGCCGTCGACGACCAGCGGGTGCCCCCACAGGGAGAACCGCTGCTTTCCGATCACCGTGATCAGGATCGGCGTGACCGCCACCGTGCAGCCGACCACGACCTTCAGCATCGACTGGTAGATCGCGTTGATGCGGCCACGCATCGCGTCCTCGACCTTGGACCCGATGATCGTGATCCCGGTGAGGAACGCCGTCCCCGCACACGCCCCGACGAGCGTCACGGCGATCATCGCGACGGTCAGATGCGGCGAAAGCGCCACCGGGATCAGGCAGATCCCGGCCAGCACGATGGCGAGACCGAACAGCCGCGCGTGCGGCACCCGGCGAGCCAGCTTCGGCGCGCCGAGCAGCCCGGCGACGAGACCGACGAAGATCGCGAGCAGCAGCAGGCCGAACGCCGCCTGTCCACCGAGCAGGCTCAGCGCGTACGGCTGCGCGGCGCCCACCACGGCCCCGCCGGCGGCGAACGCGCCCATCATCCCGATGAGCAACCCGCGCACGACGCGGTTGCCGCGGATGTAGCGGGCGCCGTCCCGCAGCATCTCGCGGAATCCCGGCCCCGCGGGACCACCGGGGCGGACGCGGGCGACCCGCTGCGACAGCTCGGGCAGCCGCGTGGCGATCGAGACGGCGCTCGCGAGGTACAGCAGCGCGGCGATGACCACGCACAGCTTCAGGAAGCCGCGAAGGCCCAGCATGTCCTGCGGCACATGGAAAACCGCGGGGATACCGGTGACGAAGGTGAACAGCCCGCCGCCGATCGCGACCGAAACGCCGTACGTCATGACGAGGCCGAGCTGCGTCGCGGACTCGACCTGTTCAGGACCGCGCAACAGGTTCGGCAGCGCGGCGTCCTTGCAGGGAATCCACATGATCGCGGCGACCTGGACCAGGAACGTCCCCGCGAAAACCCACCAGTACTCGTCGACGAACACGATCGACAGCAGCAGTCCGAACCGCAGGACGTCGGCGATCACCATCACGACGCGCCGGTTGAACCGGTCGGCCAGCAAACCACCGATCGGCGCGAACACCAGGCCCGGCAGGATGTTCGCGAAGAGGACGCCGCTGAACGCGAAGTTCATGCCGATGGCGTTCGGCGCGAGCTTTCCGGCAAGCGCGGCGAGCGTCATGACGGTCAGCCAGTCGGCGGAGCTGCACAGCCCGGTGACCAGCCACAACCGGCGAAAGGGCCGGGACGCCAGCACTCGTCGCGCGAGATGAATGGTGGACGTCCGGGGTTTCTCGGAAACCGTGTCCACGGTTGGCATGCCGATGTGGACACACCCCTTTCCGGCTCTGTTCGCGGAGATCCGTCGGGCTGAGCGACGGTATCACCGCAGGTTGCGGCCGTTCTCGCGCAGTCCGCCCGTGTACAGAGCGCAACAATGGGGTTCTATTTTCGGCGAATTTCCGGCGTGCTCCGGTGACGGAATGCGCCTAGGGGAACACTCTTTGCGACACCCCGGCGGGCGCGCGGTGGAGCGAACTCGGCCTGAAGTCGAACTCGCGTGATTGGGCGCGTAACTCGCGTGATTGGGCGCGTGACTCAGGTTGTCACGGGCGTTGGGTAGGCGACGAGGCTTCGGTGGCCAGCGGAGTCGATGGCGCGTACGCCGAAGAAGACGTTGTCCTTGGACAGGTCGATCTTCGCGCTCGTGACGTCGCCGACGTCGATGCGGTGCGTCCAGTCCGGTGCGGTCGTCTCACGCCACAGGACCTCGTAGCCGACGGCCCCTGCGGAGCGCTGCCACTGCAACTCGCTGGAGTTGGTGAGCGCGGCCGTCCGGATGCCCACCCCGACCGGCGTTCCCGGCGCGGTCGCCAGTGACCACAGCGCGGCACCGTTGACCCGCGCGACCCTGGCGATGAAGCCGAAATCGCAGAACTCCGGCAAATCCCCGAACTGGACACCGTTCTCGACGCGGACGTTCTGGTGCTGGTGCGCGAAATTCTCGGCGGGCTCGGTGAACCGCGCGGCCGGATAACGCTGCTCCAGGAACGGGATGTGGTCACCGCCGCGCAGGTACCGGTCGCGGCGATAGACCACGCGCACGTTCATGCCGGTCGCGTCGTTTTCCGCAACAGAACGGACGAACCGCGCGAGCTGACGCGGCGGCGAGTCGTTCTCGCCGCCGATGCTGCGCCGCAGGTTCGCTTCGGCCGGGGTCTCGGCGGTCGGGACGCCCTCGGCGAACAGGCGGATGGTGCGCGGGTCACGGGTGCCGTCGTCGGCGGTGCTGGAGCCGACGATGTCATTGGTGAACATCGCCTGCACGTCCGTGTTCGCCGCCCGGAACCGCGTCGCCATGTGCCGCGCGCCGTGGAGTCCCTGCTCCTCGCCCGCCACCGTGGCGAACACGATGGTCGCGGCGGTCTTCCGGGTCGCGAACACCCTGGCCAGCTCCATCGACACCGCGACACCGGACGCGTCGTCGTCGGCGCCGGGTGCGTCGCTGGTGGCGTCCATCGGGTCGGAACAGCGCGAGTCGTAGTGGCCCGAAACGACGTAGACGCGCCCGGGATCGGACGTCCCGCGCAACGTCGCGAGGACGTTGGTGATGCGAGTCGGCACCGGGACGCGGTCGCCGGGTGGCTGGACAAAGGACTGCGACTCGACGGTCATCCGCCCGTCCGACGCGGCGGCGTAGCGCTGCAGCTCGGCGAAGATCCAGTCGCGGGCGGCACCGATGCCGCGTTTCGGATCGTCCTGCGAGGAAAGCGTGTGCCGGGTGCCGAACGAGGCCAGCTTGCGCACGATCGCTTCGACGCGCCGCTCGTCCACCTCACGCAGGATCGCGCGTAACTCCCGGTCCGGGCGCTGCGGCAGCACCGGACGCCCGGGCCCGCGATCGCCGAGTTCCGCCGCTCCGGCGGGCGTGCCACCAAGAGCCGTCGCGGCGACGGGAAGCGCCGCCGATGCCGCCAGGAAAGCCCGCCTCCGCACCATGCCGACCTTGATACCGCCGCAGCTCGCCGCGGGATACCGCCGACGGTATGCGAATCAGAGCCGCTGGGCGCGGGGCGTGGTGAGGGCGTTCAGGTCGATGGTGATCGGAGTGCCCTCGAAGTCCAGTTCGGCGGCACCGGAGTGCTCGCCGAAGTTCTCGTACTCGCCCTCGACCAGGCGGTAAGTGATCATGCTGACCGGGTCGTCGAGGTCGACGATCCAGTAGTGCTCGATGCCGACCTCGGAGTACTCGGAGAACTTCATCACCCGATCGGTCCGGCGAGTGCCCTCGGACAGCACCTCGATCACTAGATGCACATCATTGGCCGCGAAGCGTGCCGGGTTCGTCTCGACCAACCCTGCCGGAGCCACCATCACGTCGGGCACTCTCACGGTCAGTGGCATCTTGTCGATGACGACCTCGACCTCGCTCAGCGCGCTGAACGCGGCGGGGAGCTGCTGGTCGACCAGGTAACCAAGGCGAGTGACCGCCCGCTGGTGGAACGACAACGGGCGCGGCGACACGAGAAGTACCCCTTCGACCACTTCGACCTGGAACTCCGGGGTTTCCGGCAGCTCGGCCCAGTCGTCGAGGGACAGGAGATGGTGAGGCCAGTCCACGACACTCATCCGCCTTCTCCTTCACCGTGCGTTACTGGAACCAGTCTCGCATGGAGCCTGCCGTATTGCTACTGCTCTGTGTAGTCGCCCGATGGGGCGCCCCAGCCTGTTACATCGCCGCCACGCTCCTCCGCGATCGCCCGCCGCCGCGCGTTCTCCGCGCGCACTCGGTCCACTTCGGACTGGATGTATTCCTCGTCGTAGCGCTGGAACACCCGCGCCGGATTCCCCGCGACCAGCGAACGCGGCGGAACGTCCTTGGCCACCACGGAATTCGGCTGTACCGTGGCGAAATCGCCGATCGTCACGCCTGCCATGATCACGACGAGGCCGCCGATGAAACAGCCCTTGCCGATCTTCACGGGTTTGCGCTCGATCAGGTCGCTGCCGGAATGGTTCTGCAGCGTCATGTTCGCCAGCCAGCTGGAATGCGTGAAAATCAGCGTGTTCAGCCCGATGCTGGTGTGCTCGCCGATTTCCAGCCCGCCGCTCGCGTCCAGCGCGGCGCCCTCGCCGATCCAGCAGTGTTCGCCGATCCTGAGGTTCTCCGGGCTGATGATCTTGACGCGTTCCCGCACCCGCGTGGTTTCCGGCAGTCCGTAGAACTTCGCGCGCTCGGCGTCGTTCATGTACTGCGAAACCAGCTCGGTCAGGATCTGCGGGCGCAGCCGGTTGCTGCGCTCGTCATCGAAGAACATCGGCGTCCGCCACGAGTTTGTCGAAGGTGCGCAGGTGTTCCTCGGCGACGACGTCGAGGCCGAAGTTGGCCCGCACCATGGCACTTTCGCTGCGCGCGATCGCGGCGCGGTGTTCCGGGTCGTCGAGCAGTTCGAGGACCGTGCGCGCGACGGCTTCCGCGTCGTCCGGCCGCACCAGCAGGATGTTTTCGCCGTTGCGCAACTGGATTCCGGGGTAGTTGTCCTCGGTGACCGACGCGATCGTGGCCGTCTCCGAGAGCATCGCCTCCAGCGACGCCGTGCCGCAGCCGCCGTTGAGGTCGTGCGTGACGATGTCGGCCGCGGCGAAGTACGCCGGGACGTCTTCCTTCGGCACCGCGCCGGTGACGATCAGCGACTCGGCGACGCCGAGTTCCTCGGCCCGCTTGAGAAACGCGTCGTGGTAGACGCGGCCGACCACGACGACCTTCACCCCGGGATGTTTGTCCACAATGGACGGCAATGCTTCGACGAGCGGAAGCCGGTTGCGTAGCGGGATGACGTGCCCGAGTGAGACGATCAGCGGCGCGTCACCGATTCCGTGTTCCTCGCGGACGTCCTTCGTCAACGGCTTGTCGAAGTGCGCGACGTCGACCGCGATCGGGAAGTACTCGGAGTTCGCGTCGCTGGTGCCGTAGCGCTCGACGCAGTAGTCGACGCCCAGCTTGTCCAGGATGACGTACCGCGGCCTGAGGTAGCGCAGGATCGGCCGCACCAGCACCGCGTCGAGGAACCGGAACACGCTTCCATACAGCTTGTTGTCGCTGATCAACAACGTGTGGATGGTCAACAGCGCCGGAATTCCGTGCCGCCGCGCGTAAATCCCGGCCAGCCACGAAAGGTCGAAGAACTGGCCGTGCAGGTGGATCGCGTCCGGTTTGAACTCGTCGAGCAGCTTCCACAGCCGCCGCCAGTTCCCCGGCCGCAGCGACGCGAAGCTCATGTCGAAGTCGATCGACAGGCCGAGCTGCGGCATCTTGACCGCGGGCAGCCGGACGACGCGGTAGCCGTCGCGCTCCTCCTCGGCGGGCGCATCGGCGTAGGCCGCGGTGATCGCGAGGACCTCGTGGCCGCGCGCGGCGAACTGAGCGGCGAGCGACGCGGCCATGTGCGCGCTGCCGCCCACGCGCGGCGGGAAGAAGTTGTTCACCACCGCGATGCGCAGCGCACGCCCTTGTGCGGGTCCCGCGGAGGTCACGGGGTGTCACTCACCAGTTCACGCATACCGTCCTCGACCGAGATCTTCGGCTCCCAGCCGAGGACCTCGCGGGCGCGGGTGATGTCGGCGGCACGGCGCGACACCAGCACGTCGCGGTCGTTGAACTGCGGCTCGACGTCGACGCCGACAGCCTCGATGAGGATCTTCGCCAGCGTCGCGATGGACGTGTCGATGCCGGTGCCGATGTTGATCGGCAGGTTGCCCCGCACGGATTCCAGCGCGGCGACGACGGCGCGCGCCAGGTCGGAGACGTGCACGAAGTCCATCGACTGGTCGCCGCGGCCGTCGATGATCGGCGGCTGGCCGTTGCGCAGGCGCTGGATGAAGTGGTTGATCACCGAGGTGTAGTAGGCCTCGATCTTCTGGCCGGGGCCGTACACGTTGAAGAAGCGCAGCGCGTTCCAGGACAGGCCCTTCTGCCGCTCGTAGAACCCGAGCAGGTCCTCGCCGGCGCGCTTGCTGATGCAGTACGGCGTGAGCGGGCGCAGTGCGTCGTCCTCGTGCATCGGCAGCCGCTCGGGGTCGCCGTAGACCGAGGCGGTGGACGCGAACACCAGGCGCTCGACGCCTTCGTCCGCGGCGGCGGCGAAGACGTTGTGGTTGCCGATCATGTTGATGTCGATCGACTCGTGCGGGTCGGCGATCGACTTGTTGATCGACACCGTCGCGAAGTGGATGACGTGCGTGCAACCGCGCATGGCCTCGCGCACCGCGCCGCCGTAGCGGACGTCCTTCTCGACCAGCTCGACCTTGCCGGTGGCGACGAACTCGTTGACCCTGGCGCGGTCGCCGCGGGTCATGTTGTCGAGGATCCGGACGGTGTAGCCGCCCTCGATCAGCAGCGGGATGACGTGCGCGGCGATGAACCCGCCGCCCCCGGTGAAGAGGACCTTCTTGTCGGACATGGTCACGCTTTCTCCTCGATCGGCGTCCGGGCGGTGGGCAAGGGATTTTCCGGCCCCGCGGCCTGAGCGTTAAGCACAGTGCTCACGTGAGGCTGTGCACGGCGTCGCGCACGGTCGCGGTGACGCGGTCGACCTCGGTGTCGGTGAGGTTCGCGTGCATGGGGACGGCCAGGTGGCGGGCGAAGGCGTCGGCCGAGACCGGCAGCGGCGGCTGGTCGCCGTAGATCGGCTGCAGGTGCGAGGCGTAGGTGCCGAAGTTGCACTGGACGCCCTGCTCCCGGATCCGCAACGCGAGCGCGTCGCGGCTGATCTCCGGCGCGACGGTGAGGATGTAGGCCTGCCACGGGTGTTCGCGGTCGGGCAGCTCGACCGGGACGGTCAGTCCGTCGATGTCGGCGAACGCCTCGTGATAGCGCTTCGCCACCGACCGGCGGGCGGCCAGCAGATCCGGCAGGCGGTCCAGCTGGACGTTCATGATCGCGGCCTGGATGTCCGAAAGCCGGAAGTTGTAGCCCAGTTCGTGGAAGCTCGGGATCGGCAGGCTGTTGGAACCTTCGCGGGAAATCGCGGGTTCGATGCCGTAGGTGTGCAGCTTGCGGGCCCGCGCGATCAGGTCCTCGCGGTCGGAGACCAGCGCGCCACCCTCGCCCGCGGTGATGCCCTTGCGGCCGTGGAAGGAGAACGCCGCGAGGTCGGCGAGGCTGCCCGCCGGGCGCGTCCGGTACGTCGCGCCCGCGGCGCAGGCGGCGTCCTCGAACAGCCAGAGGCCGTGCTTGTCGGCGATCGCGCGGTACTCGTCGAAGTCGCCGGGCTGGCCGGCGACATCGACGGCCAGGATGCCGACGGTCCGCGGCGTGATCGCGGCCTCGATCGCGGCCGGGTCGGCGCTCCAGATGTCGGGGCGGATGTCGGCGAACACCGGCTTCGCGCCCGCCTGGACCACGGCGTGGCCGGTGGCGGGGAAGGTGTAGTCGCCGACGATGACCTCGTCACCGGGCTGGACGCCGAGCACCTTGAGCCCCAGGAACAGGGCGGAGCCGCAGTTGCTCGTGCTCAGTGCGTGGGCCGTGCCGACGGTGCGGGCGAAGCGCTCCTCGAAGCGGCGGCACGCGGGCCCCGCACCGGCGAGCCAGCCGGAACGGAACACCTCGGCCACGGCGGCCAGCTCTTCGTCGCCGACGGTCGGCTGGCCGAGGACCACGGGTTCCTCGCTGTTCGACATACCTCTCCCATTGCGTGGGGACGCGGCGAAGTGTATAGAGCACCGGATGCCTAGAGCCTTTCGGGTGACATCCGGGCGTGGCGTGACGCAAGGGGCAAGTGGGACGTTGACGCCGTTCCTGCTCGTCGGCGGCTTAGGCTGAACGTATGCGCTTCGGCATTCTGGGGGAGATCGCCGCGTGGGACGCCGGCGGCGGCCGGATCGCGATCGGCGGCCCACGATCGAGAGCACTGCTCTCGCTGCTCGCGTTGGAGGCGGGTCATTTCGTCTCCGCCGAGCGGCTCATCGACGGGATGTACGGCGATTCCCCGCCGGACGGCGCGGCCAACGCCCTCCAGTCGCAGGTGTCGAGGCTGCGGAACGCGTTGAAGGACGTCGCGGTCGTCGAGTTCACGTCGGCCGGGTATCGGCTCGACGTCGACCCCTCCGAAGTCGACGTACACCGCTTCGAGCATTTGGCAACCGAAGGGCGTCGCGCGCTGGCTTCCGGCGACGCGGTCCGCGCGGCGGAGTGGCTACGCGACGCGCTGGCGTTGTGGCGTGGGCCCGCGTTCGCGGATGTCCCCGAAGCCCCGTTCGTGGCCGCGCAGATCACCCGGCTGGACGAGCTGCGGGCGGACGTCGCCGGTGACCGCGTCGACGCCGAACTGGCGCTGGGGCAGGCGCAGGACGTCGTGGGCGAGTTGCGCTCGGCGATCGCGGAACACCCGCTGCGGGAACGGCCACGTGCGCAGCTGATCCGTGCGCTGAACGCGTTGGGGCGGCCTGCCGACGCGCTCGCCGCGTTCGAGGAGGCGCGGCGGACGCTGGCCGACGAGCTGGGCGCCGACCCTGGTCCAGACCTCGCCGATGCGCATCTCGCGGTGCTGCGAGGATCGCCGGAGAAGCCGTCGGCTGCGGCTGCGTTGCCCGCCCAGCTCACCAGCTTCGTGGGCCGCGACGACGAACTGCGTCAGGTTTCGGAGCTGCTGAAGCGCGGCAGGCTCGTCACGCTCGTCGGGCCGGGCGGCACCGGGAAGACGCGGCTCGCGATCGAGGCTGCCAGTGCCGCGCCAGAGCAGGCCACGTTCGTCGGGCTCGCTCCGCACGCCGAAGGCACCGAGCTGCCGCAGGCGGTCTTGGCGGCGCTCGGCCTGCGCGACGGGTCGCTCAGCACTCGCGGCGACGGCGTCGCGCGGGACCCGGCGGATCGGCTCGTCTCGGCGCTGGCCGAACGCGCCGGGCTGCTGGTACTGGACAACTGCGAGCACCTGATCGACGCTGTCGCGCGGTTGGTGGCCCGGTTGCTCGCGGCGTGCCCCGGGCTGCGGGTGCTCGCCACCAGCCGGGAGCCGCTGGGCATCACCGGCGAACTGCTGGCGCCGGTCCCCCGGCTCGCGGTGCCGCCGCCCGGCACCTCGGCGGCGCGAGCGCTGGACTACGCCGCGGTCCGGCTCTTCGCCGACCGCGCGGGTGCGGCCGATCCGGCGTTCGCGGTGGACGAACGGACCATCGGCGACGTCCAGCACGTCTGCGCGGCGATGGACGGGCTGCCGCTCGCGATCGAGCTGGCGGCAGCGCGGGTCCGCGCGCTGCCGGTCGGCGAGATCGCGGCCCGGCTCGACGACCGGTTCCGGCTGCTGGCCCGCGGAAGCAGGGCGGCCGACGCACGGCATCGCTCGCTGCGCGGCGTCGTCGAGTGGAGCTGGGACCTCCTCGACGAGGACGAGCGGCGGCTCGCACGCAGGTTCACCGTGTTCGCCGGAGGCGCGACGCTGGTCGCGGCGGAGCAGGTCACCGGCGTCGCCGACACGCTCGACCTGCTGCCCGGCCTTGTCGACAAGTCGCTCGTCGAGGTCGTCGGCGGCCGCTACCGGATGTTGGAGACGATCCGCGCGTTCTGCGCCGAGCAGCTGACCGCCGCCGGCGAGGACGAGGAGCTGCGGCGCGCGCACGGCGCGTATTTCCTGCGGCTGGCCGAGGAGGCCGACCCGAAGCTGCGCACGGCCGACCAGCTGGCGTGGCTGGACCGGCTCGACGCCGAGTACGACAATCTCCTCGCCGCGCTGCGCTGGTCCGCCGAGTCGGCGTCCGACATCGCGATGCGGCTGGTCACGGCGTTGTCGATGTACTGGTGGATGCGGGGACGCCGGTTCGAGGGGGCGGCGCTCGCGCTGGAGGTCGTCCGGCACATCGGCGCCGAACCGCCCACCGAGCGGATCGACGACCTCGTGGTGTGCGTGCTGAACGCGATGTCGAGCGCGCCCGACGACGAGCTGGTGACCCGGCACGCCGCGCTGGTCGAGAGGTATGCCGACGACCGGGTGACCACGCTGCGGCATCCGGCGCTGACCATGTTGCTGGGCATCGTGCACGGTCCGCCGGGCGACGACGAGGACCTGGTCCGGCAGGCCGAGCTGCTGCAGGCCGACAGCGATCCGTGGGTGCGGGCGCTGGTGCCGACGGGGCTCGGCCTGTGGGCAATGATGACCGGCAGGCTGGCCATGGCCGAACAGTCGCTGCGCGAAGCGTCGACGCGGTTTCGCGCGCTCGGTGAACGCTGGGGCCTGTCGATGACGCTGGATCACCTTTCGCAGTTGCTGAGCTGGCAGGGCCGGTACGCCGAGTCGCTGGACCTCATGGGCGAGGCGATAGCACTGATGCAGGAGCTGGGTGCCACCGACGACAACGCCGACCTGTTGTGCCGCCGGGGCGACAGCCGCGCCGCGCAGGGAGACCTCGCAGGCGCGCGGGAGGACTACGAGGTCGCGATCGCACTCGCGAAGCGCGCCGGGATGCCGGAAAGCCGCGCTCTCGGCTACCTCGGTCTTGCCGGGCTCGCGCGGCGCGGTGGCGATCTGGAAGCGGCGGGGGCGCTGAGCGAACGAGCGCTGGCGGAGTGTCCCGGCGGGTCGTTCGCCACCGAAGGAGTGCGGACGGCGGCGATGATCTCGCTCGGCTGGATCGCCGTGGAGCGGGGCGTGGCCGCCGAAGCCGGGGAACGGTACCGGCTGGCACTGCTCTCGGGCCGCCGATGGCACGACGGGACCGCGGTGGCCTCGGCGCTGGAGGGGCTGGCCGGGGTGGCGATGCTGGAGAACGAGGGCGAGCGCGCGGCGCTGCTGCTCGGGGCCGCGGTCGCCGTGCGCGGCACGGCCATGGCCGGTGACTTCGACGTGGCACGCGTGCGTTCGGCGGCGCGGGACCGGATCGGGCTCGACGCGTTCGACCGCGCCTACGGGAGCGGGCTGACGATGCCGCGGCAGAAGGCGTTGACGACGGCCGGGGTGCCCGCTGGGCCGTGATCATCGGCTTCGCGTGATTCGGCGTTGCGGTTCGGCTTTGCGCGGTTTGGCTTCGCGGTTTGGTTTTCGCGGCCTGACGCACTGTGCTTCGTGATCGGCTTTTGGTGTTCCGCGTGCCTCGCGAGTACTGTCCCTTGTGGACGCGAACCACAGTCCTTTATGGACATTCACGCGTGGTTTTCGTTGCTGTATCCCCTAGGGCAACCCCCACCCTCCCGGGGGCACCCCTGCAACCAGCGTATCGCGCCAGGGGGTCTCAGCGGGGGCGGTCGGTGAATCTGTGGATAGCCGAACCCGTTGTGGATAACTTCGCCCTGGGACCCGGCGGGTCGTGAAGCTGGTTCCGCGAGGCCGCCTCCTGTCCCGAACGACGCGGTGCTGATGTTGAACAGTGCTGTCGGTTATTGCTGGCGGTGAGGTGCCGAGGGACGCCTTCGGTGCGCTCGATGCGCCGAGGGACGCCCTCGTCGCACCCAACGCACCCAGGGCGTCCCTCGGTATCCCCGGCAGGCGGGCGGACGGTGCGTGAACGGTGCGCGGACGGTCAGCGCCGCCGGTCAGTGTCCCGGTACCCACCGCGCGACCGCCAGGGGACGGCCGCGCCGAGACACCTCCGGAGGGGGATCCGATGGCTCAATTGTCCGCACGCCGCAAAGTCGGGATCGTGCTCGTCTGCGTGCTCGCGCAACTGCTCATCGCCGTCGACATGACCGTGCTGCATCTGGCGATCCCGGCGCTGTCCGAAGCGCTGCACCCCAGCACCACACAGGTGCTCTGGATCGCCGACGGCTACGGCTTCGCACTGGCCGGGCTGCTCATCACGATGGGCAACCTCGGCGACCGCATCGGCCGCAAGAAGCTGCTGCTGACCGGCGCCGCGCTCTTCGGCGTCGCGTCGATCGGCACCGCGTACGCGCCGAGCGCCGAATTGCTGATCGTCGCGCGTGTCCTGCTGGGCGTGGCCGCGTCGACACTGATGCCGTCGACACTGTCGATCATCCGCAACGCGTTCACCGGTAAGGAACGCACCGCAATCATCGGCCTTTCCAGCGGGCTCACGATCCTCGGCTTCGGGCTCGGCCCGCTGATCGGCGGCGCGCTGCTCGGCCATTTCTGGTGGGGTTCGGTGTTCCTGGTCAACGTTCCGGTCGTCGTCCTGCTCCTCGTCGCGGGCGTACTGGTCCTGCCGGAGTCGCGCAATCCGTCGCCGGGCCGCATCGACGTGCTCAGCGTCGGCCTCTCGGTGCTGGGCGTGCTCGGTGTCGTGTACACGATCAAGGAGGTCGCTTACAAGGGCTTCGCGCACTGGGACGTCGGCGTCGCGGCCGTCATCGGAGTCGCGGGCCTGGTGACGTTCCTGCTTCGACAGCCCCGGCTCACCGAACCGCTGGTGGATCTGGCGCTGTTCCGGCGGCGGGCGTTCTCGGCGACGATCGGGACCACCGTCGTGGCGATGTTCGCGCAACTGGCGGTGTCGATCTTCGCGACGCAGTACTTCCAGCTCGTCGTCGGTTGGTCACCGCTCAAGTCGGGATTGGCGGGGCTCCCCGGGATGGGCGGCGCGCTGGTCGGTGGCGTGCTCAGCGGGCTGGCCATCAAGACGTTCGGCCGCGCCGCGACGATGGCCGCAGGCTGCGCGCTGTCGGCCGCGGGTTTCGCGCTGTACAGCCGGATCGAGGTCGTCACCGGATATCCGTACCTCGTCGTGACAATGGTGGTGTTCGGGCTCGGGCTGGCGTTGATCATCACCGTCGCCACCGACACGGTGCTCGGCGTCGTGCCCCGGGAGCGCGCCGGGGCGGCCTCGGCGATCTCCGAAACGGCGACGGAGCTCGGTGGTGCGCTGGGCATCGCGATCCTCGGCAGCGTCCTGGGCGCGCTATACCGCGACAATCTGGTGCTGCCGACCGGCCTCTCGCCCGAGGCCGCCACCGCGGCGCGCGAGACGCTCGGCGGGGCCGCACAGGTCGCGGCCCAGCTCCCCGGCGGGCTGGGGGCGCAGCTGTTCGACAACGCGCGGCAGGCGTTCGTGAGCGGTGTTCAAGTGACGCTGCTGGCTTCGATGGTCCTGATGGCGCTGCTCGCGGTGGCCTCGTACCCGGCGTTGCGCGGCGTCCCGAAAATCCTCGAGGACCCGGACGCCGAGGACACGCCCGTCGCCCCGGTCGCTGTCTGACCCGGCTGTCCGTGAAGGCCTCCTTCACCACCCGACGCGCCCGGAGAGGAGGCGACACCGACCGCTAGCAACACGGCGCCCCGCGCGGCGCCGCCCG
>NZ_JBHYIK010000031.1:45927-58380 GCF_042739735.1 Amycolatopsis sp. NPDC059027
GTGAAGGCCTCCTTCACGGCGTTGAGCGCCGGTAAGGAGGCCTTCACGGACCTTTACGACCTCGGCGCGGCGAGCGGGACGGCGTAGCGGTCGCCCGAGCGGATCATCGCCCGCAACGGCTTCACCGCCACCGCGAGCAGCCGCGCCGCGAGGGGACGGCCGTTACGCCGCGCGATGTCGGGGCCGAACCGGTCCATCAGGGCCACCAGCCCCGGCAACGTGCGCACGAACAACGTCGCCTCGGCGATCAAGCCTTCGTCGTCGAAGCGCAACACGGTCGCCTCTTCGATCTCCTCGCCACCGATGCGCGCGGTGTAGACCACCACCCGCGTCCGCTCGTCGCCGACGTCGGTGTGGAACCGCACGCCGTCGAGATGGGCGTACGCGACGCCGATGAGCTGCCGCAGCTGGGCGAGACCGGTGAACCGGACCCGCGACGTGAGAGGCGAGTGCACCACCGCGTCCGCCGCGAAAGTGCTCATCGCCAGCTCGACGTCCGCGGTTTCCCCTGCACGGCGATACCGCTCCGCCGTGGCTTCGGCCGCACCTGTCATGACGCCTCCCAGCTGACACTTCCGCCACCATCGAGCTAACCCCACCCGCGCGGCTCCCGCCCGTCGGTGTGACCGACGTGGCAGCGCGCCCACTGAGGGTGGCCTCACGGGCCGCTGACGCCGACCCCGCGTAGCCTGGTCGATCGTGCGGAACGTCGTGGTCATCGGTGGTGGGATAGTCGGGCTGTCCGTGGCCTGGGAGCTGACCAAGCGCGGTCAGGACGTGACGGTGCTGGAAAAAGAAGGCCGCTGGGCGGCACACCAGACCGGGCACAACTCGAACGTCGTGCACGCCGGGCTGTACTACAAGCCGGGCTCGTACAAGGCGAAGATGTCCACCGCGGGCAACCGGTCCATTGTGGACTTCGCGCGGCAGTACGGGGTCCCGGTCGAGGTGTGCGGCAAGCTGGTCGTCGCGACCTCCGACGCCGAACTGCCCGCGCTCAACGCGTTGGCCGAGCGGGCGGAGGCGAACGGGGTCCCCGCGAAGCTGATCTCCCCCGCCGAGGCACGGAACTACGAACCCGAGGTGTCCTGCGTCGGCGCGCTGCGCGTGGAGTCCACCGGGATCATCGACTTCCCCGCCGTCTGCGCCACCCTCGTCCGGCTGCTCGACGAAACCAGTGCCGATCTGCGGCTCGACAGCCCCGCGCTCGGCATCCGGCCGGGCCGCCACGGCGGTGTCGAGGTCGCGACCGGAGACGACGTCGTCCACGGCAGCGCGCTGGTCAACTGCGCCGGTCTGCACTCCGACCGGATCGCGCGGCTGGCCGGGCTGACGCCCAGCGCGCGGATCGTGCCGTTCCGCGGCGAGTACTACGAGCTGAAGCCCGAACGCCGGAACCTGGTGCGCGGGCTGATCTACCCGGTGCCGGACCCGTCGCTGCCGTTCCTCGGCGTGCACCTGACCCGGATGCTGGACGGCAGTGTCCACGCCGGACCGAACGCGGTGCTGGCCCTGCGCCGCGAGGGCTACCGCTGGCGCGACGTCTCCGCGAAGGACGTCGCCGACGTCGCGCGCTTCCCCGGTGTCTGGCGGCTCGCGCGCAAGTACGTCTACCCGACCGGCATCGACGAGGTACGCCGCTCGTTCTCCCGCCGCCGCTTCGCCGCGAGCCTCGCCCGGCTGGTCCCGGCGGTGACCGCGGACGACATCGTGCGCCACGGCTCCGGTGTCCGGGCACAGGCGCTGCGCCCGGACGGCTCGCTGGTCGACGACTTCCTGATCGAGACCACCCGGAACCAGGTCCACGTGCTCAACGCGCCGTCCCCCGCCGCGACCAGCGCGCTGGAGATCGCCAAGCACATCGCGGACGTCGTCGGCGAATCGGCGAGCTGAGCCTCAACTCGCCGGCAGGTTCCCGCCGACCATCGGCAGGCCCGCTTTCACCGCGTCGCAGGCTTTGCTGTCGTCGTCGAGGAAGCCGCTGGTCACATACACCGACGAGGTGTCGGTGATCGGCAGCACCGCACCGCAGACCGCGCTCATCCCGCCCTCGTTGGGCAGCAGCACCCACTTCCGCCCGTTGACGTCCTGCGGCTGGCCGGGCGGGGTGAAAGCAGGCCACTTGTCATACGGCGTGGTCGGGCCGAGCCACACTTCGAACGACTTCTGCCCGCCGGCGCCGTCGGTGTCCTTCCACAGGCAGAACACCGCGTTCGGCGTCACGGTCGACTTGCTGGACTTCCCTGCGGGCTCCACCTTCAACTGCTGGGCCTGCTCCGGCTTGAGGAGCGTGCACGGGTCCAGCGTCGCGAGCGGCCCGGACGGCTGCGGCGGAGTCGACGGGGTGATCGACGGAGCGGTCTCCCCGCCCGGCAGGTGCGACGAGACGAACGGCAGGACCTTCTTCGCCACCTCGCACGACTTCGTCTCTTCATTGGCCGAGACGCCGACGTCCACGAACGACTGCGGCCCCAGCGGCAGGATGTAGGTGCAGAATCCAGGGAAGCTGGAGGCGTACTGGGTCCAGGTGAACCCGCCCGACTGGACGCTGTCCTTCTTGAGCGCGCCACCCAGGTAGTCGTCGAGCCGCAGGTCGACGGCCCAGCCGATCGAAGTGGTGGCCAGCCCGCTGTCGTCCTTGGGCGAGAAGATGCACGACGCGGGCGTGCGCTGTTTTTCGCTGGCGGGTTGGGGCTTGCCCGGCCCTTCGAAGCCGAGGCCCGCCGCCTGCTCCGAGGAGAGCAGCGTGCAGGCGTCGACGACCTTCTTGACGGGTCCCTGCCCCGGCACCGGCGCGGCCGACCCGCCGACGGTCGCCGTGCACCCCCCGAGCAGCACCGCGACTACCCCTGCCAGGACGGCCGCCCCTAGCCGACTGATCCGCATGTGCTCATCCTCCGTTCGGCCCGCACCCTACTGGGCCGAACGCCGCCGCACCCGGTGTCCGCCGAAAATCCCCCGCCACTGGTTCAACGGCCGGACGGCGTCAGTACCTCGCGGCCGCCGACGAACGGGCGCAGCGCCTCCGGAACGCGGACGGACCCGTCCTCGAGCTGGTGGTTCTCCAGGATCGCGACGATCCAGCGGGTGGTCGCCAAGGTGCCGTTCAACGTCGCGGCGGTCTGCGGCTTGCCGTTCTCGTCGCGGTAGCGGACCGACAGCCGCCGCGCCTGGAACGTCGTGCAGTTCGACGTCGAGGTCAGCTCGCGGTAGGTCTCCTGCGTCGGGATCCACGCCTCGCAGTCGAACTTGCGGTGCGCGGAGGTGCCGAGGTCGCCGGTCGCGGTGTCGATGACCCGGTAGGGCACCTCGATCTTCGCCAGCATCTGCTCCTCCCAGCCGAGCAGCCGCTCGTGCTCGGCCTCGGCGTCCTCCGGACGCGCGTAGACGAACATCTCGACCTTGTCGAACTGGTGCACGCGGATGATGCCGCGGGTGTCCTTGCCGTACGAACCGGCCTCGCGGCGGTAGCAGGAGGACCAGCCGGCGTAGCGCTTCGCGCCGTCGCTCAGGTCGAGGATTTCGTCGGCGTGGTACCCGGCGAGCGGCACCTCCGACGTCCCGACGAGATACAGGTCGTCGTCGCGCAGCTGGTAGACCTCGGACGAGTGCGCGCCGAGGAACCCGGTGCCACCCATGATCTCCGGCCGCACCAGCGACGGCGTGATCATCGGGACGAACCCGTTCTCCAGCGCCTGCGCGATCGCCATGTTCAGCAGGCCGAGCTGCAGCTGCGCGCCCACCCCGGTGAGGAAGTAGAACCGCGAGCCGGACACCTTGGCGCCGCGCTCCATGTCGACCGCGCCGAGGCCCTCCATGAGTTCGAGGTGATCGCGCGGGGTGAAGTCGAACTTCGTCGGCTCGCCGACGTGCTTGAGCACGGCGAAGTCGTCCTCGCCGCCGATCGGCGAGGACAGGTGAACCAGGTTCGGCAGCGTGCGGAAGAGCTGGTCGAACTCCTCCGAAGACTCGTTCTGTTCGGCCTCGGCGGCCTTCACCTGGGCTGAGAGGTCCTTCGCCGTCGCCAGGAGCGCGGCCTTCTCCTCGCCGGACGCCTTCGGGATCTGCTTGCCCAGTGTCTTCTGCTCGTTGCGCAGCCTGTCCGCGGCCGCGATCGCGGAGCGGCGGCGGGAGTCGAGGCCGAGCAGTTTGTCGACCACTCCTTCGTCCTCGCCACGGGCGCGCTGCGACGCGCGCACGGCCTCCGGGTCTTCGCGCAGGGTCCTGGGGTCAATCACGAGAGATGAGAGTAGTCGCAGGCCCACCGCGCGTTCGAGGCGGTTTCGGCTCCACGCCGCACACAGTGTGCGGGCCCGCCCGGACAACCCGACAGTCTGATCGTTGTCGCCGGTTTCCCGCGCTCCCCATACTCCGAGCAAGCGACGAGGATGAGGAGACGACGATGACCGAAGCGGATCTGCTCGCCCGGCACAAGGCGGTCATGCCCACCTGGATGGGACTCCTCTACGAGGAGCCGATCGAGATCGTGCAGGGCCGCGACCGCCGGGTCACCGACGGGTCCGGCCGGACTTACCTGGACTTCTTCGCCGGCGTGCTCACCAACGCGATGGGCTACGACATCACCGAGATCAGCGACGCCGTGCGCAAGCAGCTCGACACCGGCATCCTGCACACCTCGACGCTGTACCTGATCCGCTCGCAGGTGGAGCTGGCCGAGCGGATCGCGAAGCTGTCCGGGATCCCGGACGCGAAGGTGTTCTTCACCAACTCCGGCAGCGAAGCGAACGACACCGCGCTGATGCTCGCGACGCAGTACCGGCGCAGCAACCAGGTCCTCGCGCTGCGGAACTCCTACCACGGCCGCTCGTTCGCGACGGTCGCGATCACCGGCAACCGCGGCTGGTCGGCGTCGGCGCTGAGCCCGGTCAAGGTGAACTACGTGCACGGCGGCTACCGCTACCGCAGCCCGTTCCGGGATCTCTCGGACTCCGCCTACATCGACGCCTGCGTCGCGGACCTGGTCGACGTACTGGAGACCGCGACCGCGGGCGACGTCGCCTGCATGATCGCCGAACCGGTGCAGGGCGTCGGCGGGTTCAGCCTGCCGCCGGACGGGTTGTTCAAGGCCATGAAGGAGGTCCTCGACTCCTACGGCGTGCTGTTCATCTCCGACGAGGTCCAGACCGGCTGGGGCCGCACCGGCGAACACTTCTGGGGCATCGACGCGCACGGCGTCACCCCGGACGCGATGACGTTCGCGAAGGGCCTCGGCAACGGGCTGGCCGTCGGCGGCATCGTGGCGCGCGGCGATCTCGTGGACTGCTTCACCGCGAACTCGTTCTCGACCTTCGGCGGCAACCCGGTCTCGATGGCGGGCGCCACGGCGGTCATCGACTACATCGCCGACCACGACCTGCAGGGCAACGCGGCGGCCCGCGGCGAGCAACTGCTGTCCGGCCTGCGCGCGGCGGCGAGCCCGATCGTCGGCGAGGTGCGCGGGAAGGGCCTGATGATCGGCGTCGAGCTGGTCGAACCGGGCGGCACGGAGCCGAGTGTCCGCGCGGCGAGCCGGATGCTGGAGGAGACCAAGCGGCGCGGGCTGCTCGTCGGGAAGGGCGGTCTGCACGGCAACGTCCTGCGCATCGCGCCGCCGATGACGCTCACCGCCGAGGAAGCCCAGGAAGGCCTCGACATCCTGACCGACTCCCTGGCCGCCACCCAGGCCGCGCTGTCCTGACCGTCCACACCGGACCGAAATGCCGTTAAGGCCACCTTACGGGCGTCTGACGCCCGTAAGGTGGCCTTAACGGCACGTCCGATGGAACTAGCCGCGGACGAAGCTGGCGACGTGTTCGGCGAGGCGCTCGCCCGCGTCCTCCTGCAGGAAGTGGCCCGCATCGGGGATCGTCGGATGTTCCAGGCCCTGTGCGCCCTTCATCGACCGTTGCAGCACCGGGGCCATCGGGCCGGTGATCGGGTCGCCGTCGGAGAACGCGCACAACAGCGGCAGGTCCAGTTCGGTCAGGGTCCGCCACGCGGCGCGGTTGGCCTCCGACGCCGGGTCGTCCGGGCGGGTCGGCACCAGCGACGGCATCGCGCGCGGCCCCGCCTTGTACATCTCGTTCGGGAACGGCGCGTCGTAGGCGGCGCGAACCTCTTCGGGCAGCTCCGTCCGGCAGCCGGCCTGCACGACCCTGCCGATGTCGAGCACCTGCGCCTTCTCGACGGCGTCGTGGAAGGCCCACCAGACCTTCGGCATGTCGACGTCGCCGGTCGGCAGCCCGGTGTTCGCCGCCACCACGCGCGCGAACCGGTCCGGGTTCTCCGCGACCAGCCGCAGGCCGATGAGCCCGCCCCAGTCCTGCCCGACCAGCGTCACGTCCCGCAGGTCGAGCGCGGCGAAGGCGAACGCCCGCATCCAGCCGACGTGCCGGGCGTAGCTGTGGTCGGCGATCTCGGCGGGCTTGTCCGACCGGCCGAACCCGACCAGGTCCGGCGCGATGGCACGCAGCCCCGCGCCGGCCAGCACCGGCAGCATCTTCCGGTACAGGTAGGACCAGCTCGGCTCGCCGTGCAGCAGGAGGACGGGCGGTCCGTCGGACGGCCCCGCCTCCACGTAGCCCACTCTGATCAGACCGCCGTGCGGATCGGGAAGATCGACATGCCGTGGTTCGAAGGCGAAGCCGGGCAGGTCGGTGAACCTGTCCTCCGGCGTCCTGAGCAGGCGCATGGGTCACACGCTAGTGGGAATCCCACCCGGTCAGCAGATCAGGAAATCCCGACGGCGACCACGAGACCCAGGCCGAGGTGCGCCGCGGCGACCACGATGGTGGCGGGCGCGAACTTGTCGCTCTCGATGGTGCTGCCGACGTCGATGCGGGTCGCCCACTCCAGCAGCCGGACCGCGATGACCTGGACAATGATCCCCAGCAGGCCGTAGACCAGCGAGGTGATCAGGCCCTCGGTCAGATCGCTGGCCGAGTTGAAGATCGCGACGACGACGATGAACGCCATCGACAGCAGCCCCGACGCGGTGACGATGACCGCGTTCGGCTTGCCCTGCTGGACCAGCTTCGACAGCTTGCCAGGAGTGGTCCAGTCGATCGCGTAGAACCCGGCGAACATGAGCAGCAGGCCGATCACGCCGTAGAGCAGGATGGCGCCGATGCCCCGCACGAGATCGGTGCCGAAGGTCTCGGGCAGCGCAACGATGGTGGTCACGGGGTCTCCCAGGGGTCGATGCCGGACGGAGGCGGCATGGACATATCGTCGCGAAGCCTGTCCATGCCGCCGACCGGGTGCGGGTGTCCCGCAGAGGTCCGTGCAGATTGTGCCGTTCGCCCGGATTGCGCACGAATCGGGCCCCACCGGCATCGGCCGAGGTCAGTCCCCCGCGTCGGGAATGCGGTGCGGGACGAACGCGGCGCCGTCGTCGGTCACCAGGCCGCCGGTCTCACGGATCCCCAGCCCGGCGGCGCTGTCGCCGACGATCCACGCCCCGAGCGCGGGCCGGTAGCCCTGAAACTCGGGCAGCGGATCGAACGCCTGGTAGACGTAACCCTCGGCGCCGTAGACGCCATCGGTCTGGGTCTCGTATCCGGTCGCGACGATCTGCACGTTCGCGCCCTCACGGCCGAGCTTCGGCTTGCGCACGTACTCGGTGAGCAGGCCGGGGTCGTCGGTGAACGCGGGCAGCAGGTTCGGGTGGCCCGGGTAGTTCTCCCACAGCACCGCGAGCAGCGCCTTGTTCGACAGCAGCATCTTCCACAGCGGCTCGACCCACAACGTGCGCGGCATCGTCTCGACGGCGTAGCGGCCGAACTCCTCGTCGACCACCCACTCCCACGGGTACAGCTTCACCACGGTCGCCATCTGCGCCTCTTCGAGGTCGACGAAGCGCTTGAGCACCGGGTCCCAGCCGATCTCCTCGATCGCGAGGCCGACCGTGTCCAGTCCCGCCTCGGCCGCGGTCTCCTGCAGGTACGCGGTGGTGACGTGGTCCTCGCCGGAGGGATCGGCGCTGGACCAGGTGAAGTGCAGTTCGTTCGAGGGCAGCTTGTCCTTCAACAGGCTCCAGCGTTCGACCAGCTTCTCGTGCAGCGAGTTCCACTGGTCGTCGTCCGGGAAGACGTCGGTCTTCCAGTGCCACTGGAGGATCGACGCCTCCAGCAGCGTCGTCGGCGTGTCCGCGTTGTACTCCAGCAGCTTCGCCGGGCTCTTCCCGTCGTAGCGCAGGTCGAACCGGCCGTAGACGTGCGGATCCTGCCGCTTCCACGACTCGGCGATGTGCGGCCAGACCCACTCCGGGATGCCGAAGCGCTGGTAGCCCTCGGTCGTCACGACGTTGTCGACGGCCTCGAGGCACATCGAATGCAGCAGCTCGACGTCGGCCTCGATGGAGAGGATCTCGTCCATGTCGAAGACGTAGTGGACGGACTCGTCCCAGTACGGCCGTTCCTTGCCCGAGCCGTCACGCGCGGGGGTGCCGTAGACGAGGCCCTGTTCTTCGACGATCCGCTGCCAGTCGCGCCGCGGCGCGGCCGAATCCCGGTACACCTACGAGCCCCCGCTCTTCCCGGTCCCGCCCGTGCCCGCGGTCCCGCTGCTCTTGCCGCTGATGCCGAACCCGCCCCGCTGCACCGACGTGCCCGACTTGGTCGAGACGTTCGTGCGCGAGGACGGCGCGGTGAAGGTGCCACCGCTGACGTGCTGCCCGACCGCGCCGGTGCCGCCGTAGTTGTACCGGTAGCTGTTGTAGCCGCCGCCGATGATCGGGATGAAGACGAACCCGCCGCTGTGGTAGCCGTGGTTCGCCGTGACGTAGTTCTCGTCACAGTATTTGTCGTCCTGCACGACGTCGTTCTTGTCGGTGCAGACCGCGGTCACGTTCGTGGTGTGCGCGACGCTGTAGAAGGTCGCGACGAGCCCGGCGAGCCCGACCGTGACCCCGCTGCCGATCAGGATCTTGCGTTTGGTCGCCGCCTTCTGGTCGGCGACCCGCGCCAGTTCGGCGGCCTCGGCCGCCTCGCGTTCCTGATCGGCGATCGCCTGCCGGCGAGCGCGTTGCTCTGCCAGCGAGGGTTCCTTGGGTTTGGTGTTCTCGTCCTGAAACCGCATCGAGCCGTGTTGTGTCGGCTCCGGAGCTGACTGCTCCCCCGAGTTGCTGTCCTGCGTCATGCGCGCTCCGTAATCACCGGCCATCGCCTTCTACCCACACTAACCACCCGCCGCGCGCAATGTGCGCGCGGCGCAGGCATCATGGTGGTTGATGTCTTCCGACGCCGAACGGTTCCCTCCCGCCGCGAAAGCCCTGCGCACCCGAGTGGTGATGGCCGGGGCGTTCGTCGGCGCCCTCATCGCACTCGGTCTCAGCGTGACGTTTTCCTGGGGCGAAGGGGCCGGTGGCGGCATCGGCGGCGGCGCGGGGAAGCTCAACGCGGCCGCGAAGGAGGCGTTCAGCTCGCCCCCCGGCAGCTGCCTGACCTGGGACAACCCCGACGCCACGGACGCGCGCAAGGTCGACTGCGCCCAGCCGCACCTGTTCGAGGTGACCAGCGTCGTCGACGTCGGCGCCCAGTTCCCTCCCGGCGCGCCCGCTCCGGCGCTGGAGCAGTGGCAGCAGATCGCGCAGACGAAGTGCACCACCGACGTCAAGCCGTACCTCGGCCACGCACTCGACCTCTACGGCAAGCTGACCACGAATCTGCTGCGGCCGACCGCCGCACAGTGGA
The DNA here is from genome assembly GCF_042739735.1 of Amycolatopsis sp. NPDC059027. NCBI lineage: Bacteria > Bacillati > Actinomycetota > Actinomycetes > Pseudonocardiales > Pseudonocardiaceae > Amycolatopsis > Amycolatopsis sp. NPDC059027. The sequence goes on from NZ_JBHYIK010000031.1 coordinate 55,620, forward strand.
ACGACGGTGACCGGCAGTTGCGCTGCGGACTGCAGTGGGCGGGCCCCGGCGGCAAGCTGCAGCCGACCAGCGGCCCGGCGAAGGACCAGGACCAGTCCGCCGTGTGGGAGCCGGGCACCTGCCTCGCGCTGCTCGGCAAGGGTGTCGGCGACCCGATCGACTGCGCCCAGCCGCACTCGTACGAGATCGTCGCGAAGCTGGACCTGAAGTCGAAGTTCGCCGACGGCTACCCGTCGCAGGACAAACAGAAGACCTGGCTGGACACCGAATGCGTCAAGGCCGCGTCCACCTACACCGACGGCGCCGACCTGGCGGCGAAGAAGCTCAGCCTCGGCTGGGACCTGCGCGAGCAGGAGAGCTGGGACGCCGGATCGACCAAGGTGAACTGCAAGGTCGCGGCGAAGCTGCCGGACAACACCGGCCTCCAGGCGGTGACCGGGAGCGTGAAGGGCGGACCGCAGGGCGACGCGCCACGAGGCAACGGTGACGGCCCGCCGATGGGTGGCGAAGGTCCCTCCACCGGACACGGTGCGAGCAGCACCGCGCCGAAGCCGGGCCAGTAGGTCGCGATGCCGGTCGAGATGACGCGGCGCCGGTTCGAGGAGCTGGTGTCCGAGGCGCTGGACGAGGTCCCGCCCGAGTTCGCCGAAGCGATGGACAACGTCGTCGTGCTGGTCGAGGAGTTCAACGAAGAGGAGCCGTCGATCCTCGGGCTGTACCACGGCGTAGCGCTCACCGAGCGGACCTCGGACTACGGCGGGGTGCTGCCGGACCGGATCTCGATCTACCGGCGGCCGATCCTCGAAATGTGCGAAAGCGAGGAGCACGTCGTCGAGGAAGTGCTGGTCACGGTGATGCACGAGCTCGGCCACCACTTCGGGATCGACGACGCGCGGCTGCACGAGCTGGGCTGGGGTTGATCGCTGCCGGTACCGAATCCACGGTTGGAAACGGTTGCTGGCGGGCATTTCACCGTCTACCGCACAACAGTTCCGGTTTCCTCACCCTTCGTGACAACCCCACCACATCGGGCGACCCCTCTGGCACACTGTCACGCGTAGTCGGGGGGCGGCTGCGAACGGTGCGGGGGAGGCACGGTGAATGAGGAACAGGACGGCGCGGGCAATCGCAGACTCTGGTGGCTGTTGTCGTCGACCGGAGTGGGGAACCTGGCCGACGGAATCGCGAAGGTCGCCTTTCCTCTGCTCGCCACAACGCTCACGCACGATCCGGTCCTGATCGCCGGGCTGTCGGCCACCCAGTTCCTGCCGTGGCTGCTGTTCGGCCTGATCGCGGGCACGCTGGTGGACCGCGTCGACCGCCGTCGCGCGATGATCTTCGCGAACATCGGGCGTGCCGCCGTGATCGGGGCGCTGACGATCCTGATCGCCGTCGGCGGCATGTCGATCTGGCTGGTCTACGCCGCGGCACTGCTGATCGGGACCGCGGAAACGGTCGCGGAGAGCGCCGCCAACGCACTGATCCCGTCGGTGGTGGACGAGCGGTCGCTGGAGAGCGCGAACAGCAAGCTCCAGGCGTGCGAGATCGTCGGCCAGACCTTCCTCGGCGGGCCGGTCGGCAGTGCGACGTTCGCACTGTTCGCGCTGTTCCCCTTCCTGCTGACGTCGGCAGGGTTCGCCGTCGCCGCCGCGTTGCTGCTCGGGCTGGCCGGGAGCTTCCGGCCGAAGCCCACGGCCACCGGGACGCCAGGGGCATCGCCGACCCGGCTGCACACCGAGCTGCTGGAGGGGCTGCGCTGGCTGAAGGGGCACCCGCTGTTGCTGCGGATGGTCGCGATCGCCGGGCTGCTGAGCCTGGTCAGCGAACTGGCCCAGGCCCAGCTGGTGCTCTACGCGCTCGACGACCTGCACCTGAACGAAGCGACGTACGGGCTGTTCGCGTTCATCGGCGGGATCGGCGGGCTGCTCGGCGCGGCCACCGCGCCCCGGATGGTGCAGGCCGCCGGACGCCGGGCGGTGCTGGTCATCGGGATCGCCTGCTGCGCGCTCGGGTTCGGCGGAATGGGCCTGATCCGGCAGCCGGTCGCGGGCGCGCTGCTGTTCGGCCTGTTCGCGGCCGCGATCGTGATCGTCAACGTCGTCTTCGCGACCGCGCGGCACACGCTGGTGCCCGGCGCGCTGCTCGGCCGGGTGCTGGGGGTGTGGCGCACGGTCGTCTGGGGGACGATCCCGCTCGGCGCGCTGCTCGGCGGCGTCCTCACCGAGGCGCTGGGCTCGGCGTCGAAGACCTTCGTGGTGTCCGGGGCCGGGCTACTGGGGGTCGCGGTTCTCGCCTTCCTGGCGTTGCGCCGGTTCTCGCTGGATGACGAATCGGCCTCAGCTGGCCGCGCGGTCCACTCGGACCAGTGAAAACGCGCGTGTTCGGTGCTGGAATAGCGCATCACCCCGGCCTGCGGGAGGTAGGCGATGCGCGCGATGGATGGACAGCCTCCCGGCTCCCCGGCCGCGAACACCCCGTCACGCCGTCCGCTGGTGCTGGCCGCGCTGGCCGGGTTCGCACTGGGCGGCGGCGTGTTCGGCCTGCTCTGGGCGTTGTCGGGGGTGCACGCCGGAGCGCTGGAGGACGCGCGGGCCGCGTGTGGTGCCCTCGACCGCGTCGGTTCGATTCCGGACACCACCCGGGGGGGGGGGGGGCGGCCGCCGGCCCGCGGCTCCCCGGGCCGGGCCGCGGGCCCGCGCCGCGCGGGGCCGCCCCGCGGGGGGGGGGGTGGGAAGAGGGAACACCACAACAAGCAAAAAAC
>NZ_JBHYIK010000031.1:58390-75844 GCF_042739735.1 Amycolatopsis sp. NPDC059027
CCGGCCGCTCGCCGCCGGGGCCTCGTCCCCCCCCCTCCCCGGCCTGGTCCCCCCCCCCCCCCCCCCGCGGGCCCCCCCCGGCCCCCCCCCCACGTCCCTGTCCGCCGGACAGCTGCACCGGATGACCGCCGCGCGCGAGCTGTCGGCGGCCGCCGCCGAGGTCGACCCGGCATACCAGTCGCTCGCCGACCACATCGACGGCGTCAGCCGGATGGTGTTCAGCCTGCACTTCAACGACCTCTCCGGTCAGCGTCACCTCGTGCAGGCCGAGCAGCTGTGCGCCCGGCTCTGACCTCAGCCCTTGTGGACCGCCTTCACGGTCAGCTGGTTGCCGGGGATCTTCTCCCCGGTGCAGCCGGTGCCCGGTGACGGCACGAAGTTCGAGGCGGTCTCCCCCGGCAGGTAGACCCGCACGCCGGTGACCTCGGTGGGCTTGCAGACGGCTTCGTCGTAGTTGCGGACCTGAACGAACCCGACGTCCGCGGTCGCGCTCTGCCCCTTGGCCAGCGTGACCAGCCCGCCGGCGCCGCCGTCGCGGGCGGCGGCCGGGCCGACCTGGTGGCCGTCGGCGCCCGCCACGTAGGAGACGCCGGGGAAGCCCTGGATCGTGCACTGGTGACCGCTGGTGTTGGTGATCACCAGCGGGCGATACGCCGTGCCCGCGGCGGCGTCACCCTGGCCGAGGGACACCTTCACGTCCCCCGCCTTGCAGTGCCCCTCGGCCACCGGCTGCGCCGGGCTGGAGGACGGCTGGGACGTCTCGGGGCTCGAACTGGAGGAAGCCGTCGGCGCCGACGAGGTCGAAGACGACGGGGAGCTGGGCGCGCTGGAGGTGTTCGACGCCGGTGCCGCCCCTTGGCCGCAGGCGGAGAGAAGCAGAAGAACGCCTGCCACGCCGGTGGTGATCGCGCCGACCCGGGTGATCTTGCTGCGTACCATGGTCAATCGCCTCCCCTGTGCTGGGTGACTTCTGTTGTGAAGACGTGCGGCCTCGGCGCGGGGTTGCGCCCATGGTTACTTTCCACCCGGGGACAGGGGTAAACGTGACGGGATTTTCTGACCAAGCGTGGCAGCACACGGCGAACTTACAACAAGCGATCCTGGCTCACCCGTTCAACGAGGAGCTGGCCGCGGGCACGCTGGCGAGAGACCGGTTCCAGTTCTATCTCGCGCAGGACGCGCGGTACCTGATCGGGTTCGGCCGCGCGCTGGCCGTCGCGGCGGCGCGGGCACCGGAACCGGACGACGTCGCGTTCTTCGCGGGCGCGGCGCGGGAGGCCGTGGTCGTCGAGCGGGCGTTGCACGAGGGGTACTTCGAGCGGTTCGGCCTCGGCGAGGCCGATCTCGCGGCGATCGAGACCTCGCCGACCTGCCTCGCCTACACGTCGTTCCTGCTGGCCACGGCCCAGTCGGACGGTTACCCGGAGCTGCTGGCGGCGTTGCTGCCGTGCTTCTGGATCTACCAGCACGTCGGCTCGGACATCCTGCGGCGCCTGCCGGACGGGGCGGACAATCCGTACCGCGCGTGGATCGACACCTACGCCGACGAGGATTTCGAGGCGGCGGTACGCACCTGCCGCGACGCGGTGGATCGCGCGGCGGCCTCGGCCGACGAAGCGACCCGTGCCCGCATGCTCGCCGCGTTCACCCGCGCGTGTGAGTACGAATGGCTGTTCTGGGACAGCGCTTACCGGCAGGAGCCATGGCCCACCGCCGCGTTCAGATGACGGTGTCCACCCACGTCCGGCAGCGCCAGCCGTCCGGCACGGCTTCGAGTTCGACGATGCCGGTGTTGGGGATGAGCGCGCTGTTCGCGATGTCGGGCCGGACGTTCGAGGCGAGCCATTCGGCGCAGACCCGGATCGCGCCACCGTGACTGACCAGGACGACGGTGCCGTCCGGATCGGTCCGCTCGTGTGCCGACCGCAACGCCGCGACCGCGCCGAGGAACCGGGTGCGGACCTGTTCGCCGGTTTCCCCGCCGGGAATCGCGACGGCTACGTCGCCTTGGAGCCACTGGCCGACGGTCTTCAGGTAGATGCTGATCGACTCCTGGTCGTTGCGGTTCTCCAGGTCCCCCGCGTCGATCTCCTTGACGCCCTCGATGACCTTGACGTCGAGACCGAGCGCGGCGGCGAGCGGCGCGGCCGTCTGCTGCGCGCGAACGGCCTGCGACGCGTAGATCGCGACGATCGGCTCACCGTCCAGCTGGGTGATGAGGTTCCGCGCCTGCTCCGCGCCGAGTTCGGTGAGCGGCGGACCGGGCAACGCCGTGTCGAGCGCACCGCGCACGTTGCCCTCGGTCTGACCGTGACGGACGAGCAGCAGCTTCACGCGAGATCTCCCTTCAGGACGGCGTCGACCCAGGCCGTCGCTTCGACGAAGCTGTCGTTGTCGGCGCCGGGCTCGATCGTCGACCGGATGCCGTCGGCGCGCGGGTACGAACCGAGGAAGCGCAGGTGGCAGCGGCGGCGCAGGGCGGCGAGCGCGTCGATGATCCGCGGTTCGGCGATGTGCCCCTCGAAGTCGATGAAGAACCGGTACTCGCCGAAGTTGTTGCGGGTGGGGCGGGCGTCGAGCCGGGTGAGGTTGATCCCCCGCGTGGCCAGCTCGGTGAGCAGCTCGGCGAGGGTGCCGGTCCGGTTCACCGCCGCGGCCACGATCGAGGTGCGGTCGAAGCCGGTGGGCGGCGGCAGTTCGCCCGGCTTGCGGACCAGCAGGAACCGGGTCCGGGCGTCCGAGACGTCGGCGACACCGGTGGCGAGGACTTCGAGCGGATAGTGCTCGACGGCGACCGGGGCGGTCACGGCGGCGTCGAAGTCGCCCGCGTGCACGCCGACCGCGGCGGCCGCCGTCGACGAGGACGCGACCGGCTTCGCGCCGGGCAGGTTCACCTCCAGCCAGTCCCTGACCTGCGCGAGCGCGTGCGGATGGCTGGCCACGGTCCGGATCTCCGTGGTGCCCGGCCGTTTCAGCACGCTGAAATGCACGGGGAGAATCGCCTCGGCGACGGCGACCAGCGGATCGGCGTCGCTCAGGCCGTCGAGGGTCGCGGTGACCGCGCCCTCCACCGAGTTCTCAACCGGGACGCAGGCAGCGTCGGCCTCGCCCTCGCGGACCGCGGTGAGCGCCAGCCGGATGGTTTCCGCCGGAACGAGTTCTTCGCCGGCGGCGAGCACCCGCGCGGCCTGTTCGGTGAACGTGCCCTGGGGGCCGAAATACGCGATCCTTGCCACGCCGCCAGGCTACGCAGTCGGCGAAAGGGCTTCGCGTCTGAGGCGCGATGAACTCACCCTCACGCAGCCGATCGGGTGCGGGTGTCCCGTAAACACCACCACGACGACCTGTCACCGCGATTTTTCCCGCCGGCCACCGTAGTGGCCACTTTCACTCGGACAGCCGGTATGCAAACCGGTTACGCCGGGTGGCATTTTTTGCCATGCTAGGCGGGTGACCGCCGACTCAGGCACACACACCGGCCGCGAGGGCATCGGTCCTCCGGTTGCCTCACGCACCCCGGAGCTGGTGCTGTGCGCCGTCGATGAACCCCTCGCCACCGCCTGGACCGCCACCGCGGAAGCCGTCGACGGCACCGTACGGGTACACCGCGGCTCGGTGCTCGACGTTCTCGCCCAGGCCGTGGTCAGCCCCGCGAACTCGTACGGCTGGATGCGCGGCGGGATCGACGCCGTCTACGCCAGGGCGTTCCCCGGGGTCGAGCAGAGCGTCCGCAGCGCGGTGCTGGCCTTCCACGGCGGGGAACTGCCGATCGGCGAGGCCGTCGTCGTCCCCACCGGTGAAGCCGCCCCGGCGTGGCTCATCAGCGCGCCGACGATGCGGGAACCCGGCGAGCACCTCCCCGCCGACACCGTGCATCCCTACCTCGCCGCGCGAGCGGTGTTCCAGCAGTGGCGGGACGGCCGGGTCGACCAGGGCAGGCTGTGTGATCTCGTGGACACGATCGCGATGCCCGGCCTCGGCACGGGTGTCGGCGGCGTGGAGCCTGCCACCTGCGCACGGCAGGTCGCGGCGGCCTGGGAAGAGGTTTTCGGCACCCGGCGTGTTCCCTCGGCACGCTGACCACACTTTCCGCTCCCCTGGGGCGTGCACCACATCACAGCGCGTTCACGCGCGGTAAGCCCTACCGTTGGTAACGCGTTATTTCGGCGCCAGCGCAGGCGACGGCCGAGGAGTGTGCATGTCACGGGTCCGCGAGCTCAGCCCCTACGTGGAGCTTCACCGGGAACAGTGGCGCGAGCTGCGGAGCTCGACCCCGTTGCCGTTGACCGCCGACGAGCTCGTCAAGCTGCGCGGTCTCGGCGAGCAGGTCGACCTCGCCGAGGTCGCCGAGGTGTATCTGCCGCTTTCCCGGCTGATCAACCTCCAGGTCGCCGCCCGGCAGCGGCTGTACGAGGCGACCACGACGTTCCTCGGCGAAGACTGCCGCGGCACCAAGGTCCCCTACGTGATCGGGATCGCCGGGAGCGTCGCCGTCGGCAAGTCGACGACGGCCCGGATCCTGCGCACCCTGCTCGCCCGCTGGCCGGATCACCCCCGCGTCGACCTCGTCACCACCGACGGCTTCCTCTACCCCCGCGCCGAACTCATGCGCCGCGGGATCATGCACCGCAAGGGTTTCCCGGAAAGCTACGACCGGCGTGCCCTGCTGCGCTTCGTCACCGAGGTCAAATCCGGCGCCGAACGGGTCAGCGCCCCGGTGTACTCCCACCTCGCCTACGACATCCTTCCCGACCGCGAGCACGTCGTTCAGCGGCCGGACATCCTCATCCTCGAAGGCCTGAACGTCCTGCAGCCCGGCCCCCGGCTCACCGTCTCCGACCTCTTCGACTTCTCGATCTACGTCGACGCGCACACCGACGACATCGAACACTGGTACGTCGAACGGTTCCTCAAACTGCGCCACACCGCGTTCGCCGACCCGGCCTCGCACTTCCACCACTTCGCCGGCCTTCCCGACGACGAGGCCCGCGCCGAAGCCCGCCACCTCTGGCACACCATCAACGAGCCCAACCTGATGGAGAACATCAAGCCCACCCGGCCCCGCGCGACCCTGGTCCTCCGCAAGGACGCCGACCACACCATCAACCGCGTCCGCCTCCGCAAGCTCTGAACCGCGGGGGTGAGGGGCCCGCCCCCTCCCCCGCCCCACCCTCCCCTTTCTGGCCGGTTCGCCTCTCCGGCGGGCCCGGTCGGGGCCCATCCGGCGGACACCGCCGGGAGCGCTCGGAGGCCGCGGGGCGGCGAGGACACGTCGCCGCTGTCCGGCTGCCCGCACGCGGCGGCCCGATTACCCCGGTGACCGGCGTGGTTCACCCGGCTGCACGAGTGTTCGCACTGTGGGCGAACACCCGGGCACCATCCGTCGTCCATTCCGCGCGTTCCGGCGTTTTCCTCGGCCGATCGGCCGAGGAAGCCACCCTGACCTGTAACCGGTTGGCCGATACCGGCATGTCGACGTTGCAGCGACTCTGAAAGGGAGCAGAAAACGACCCTGAGCTGGGAGGGAGGCCGACGATGTTCTCGATCATCGTGACCTGGGTCGGCGCGGTTCTGGGATTGACCCTGCTGGTCGCCATGGCGGCCGGTGCCTTCGTCGTCGATGTCGACGACGCGCTCCGCGACCGGCACCGGAAGACGTCCGACGTCAGCGAGGGCACCGGCCCCAGCGCGGCCCCGCTGGCCTAGCCGCCTGCCTAGCTGCTGACCCGGCCGCTGACGCAAGCCGCCGACCTGAACCGCTCACCGAGCACCCTGCCGCCGCGGCGTCCGAAACCCGGCCGAAGCCGGGAACGAACCCGCCTCACCATCGATCCCTTGCCCCGTCTCGCGTTCCGTCAACTGAACGGGTTGAGCACCCGCGCCCCGGTTCCCGCCACGTCCGCCACATTGCGGGTCACGAGCGTCAGCCCGTGGACCCGGGCGGTCGCCGCGAGCAGCCCGTCGATCGCCGGGACCCGGCGCGGCGCGGACTGGCGCCCCCACTCCGTCGCGATCTCCGCCGTGACGGAGAGGATCCGATCAGCGAACTGCCTGCCGAGCCCGTCCAGCCACGTGCTCAGCGCGTCGGCCCGCTCCCGATCCGTGCCCTCTCGTTGCCGCAGCTTGTGAATCCCCCTTTCGATCTCGCCGATCGTCAGCACGCTCAGGTAGAGCCCGCTCGACGACACACTTCCCCACCACCGGGCGAACCCCGGATTCCACGTTCGGCGCCGGGCCTCGGACACGATGTTCGTGTCGAGGAGAAAGCTCACTCACCCACCCCCAGCGACACCTCTCGCGGCAGTTCTTCCGCCCGTTCCGCCGCCACTTCTTCCAGCACGTCCGCCAGTGCCTCCCCCGCCTCCGTGTGGTGAGGTGCCAGTGCGACCTTGAAGTCCACGCCGCCTTCGGTTCCGGTGAGTTCCCGGAAGAACTTGATGTCGATCACCACGGCCACCTCCTCCCCATGCCTGGTGACGAACTGAGGACTCTCCTCAGCTCTGCGCAACAGTTCACTCAGCCGTTGTTTCGCGTCCTGAACCTGCCACGTCTCATCCTTCATCTAGACAGACTAGACAGGATTGGGGAAGAGGTGCAAGAAAGGGCCGGTCTCCGCGTCCCCGGAGTCCGGCCCTTTTCTAGGAAAAGCCCTGTTCAGCGCCTTGCGGGCAGCCAGGCTAGTTCACCTGATCGAGTGCTTTGCGGTAGCCGTCGACGTCGTAGTCCAACCGATCCGGCCCGGTCTCCCGCAGCTGCCCCTCCAGCACGCCCACCAGCTGGTCGAGGATCTCGTCGCGTTCGAGACCGTTCTCCCGCAGCCTGCTCGCGGCCTCCCAGGCCTCTGGCGGCTCGTTGTCCCACAGCTGGTCGACGAGCGCGGTCTTGAGTTCGAGGCGCATCCGGGGCGCACCGTCGAAGGTGTCCGAGGCCAGCGATTCGTGGTACTCGGGGTGTTCCCCGATCACCAGCAGCCGCCGCTGCTCCGGATCGGTGGGCTCAAGGTCGACCTCTTCGTCGCCGATCACCGTCGACAGCGAGGGAATCGCGAACATCCGCCGATCGAGCGCCTCGGCCAGCTCGGTCGGGTCGTCCAGCTCCTCGGAACCGTCGAGGTAGGCGTCGAGCGCCGAGTCGTCGGTCGCGTATTCGTCGAGGTATTCCGTCACCGCGTCGACCAGCGCCGCCACCGCGGATTCACCGAGCCCGGCCCGCCCGGCGGCCCACGCGGTCCACGCCAGCAGCACCGGTGCGACCGCGTCCTGGTGTTCCGCGTCGAGGTCGAATTCGCCGTCCAGCAAGGCTTCCAGGAACCGCGCGATCTTCTCCGGGCCGACCCGCAACGGCGCCGACGGCTCGGTCTCACAGCCGTGGTCGACCAGCAACCGGGCCAGCCCCCGCGCGGCGTCGGTGTCGTCGATCCCGCTCTGCGCGACGAAATCCTCGACGACGGCCTCGCGCGTCGCCTCGTCCCACTCGGCCGGCTCCGGCGACGGCGCGGGATCGGGCAGCGCCCGGCACCAGGTCAGCGCGATGGCATGGAATCGGGCGTAGTCCTCGCTGACGTCCGGTTCCTCCAGCACGTCGGTCGCGGCGAGGCCGTCCGCGAGCAGCCGATGCGCCTCGGCGGGTTCGACCGGGGAAAGCACGACGAGATCGGACTCCGCCGCGGCCTGCTCGCGCATCTCCGCCAGTACTTCCTGGGGTTCGTCGATGACCACGAGATCACGGACCCGGCCGCCGTCGGTGAAATCGAGCAGCGCCAGCAGGCCGTGTGCCCGCTCCCCGTGCGAGAACACGCACAGCAGCGACGATTCGTCGCCGTAGACGTCACCGGTGCGCCAGCATTCGCCGACCTTCACCTCGCCCACCGCGGCCGCCCATTCCGGCTCCGGGATGCCCCGGCCCAGCACGACCGCGAGGGCCTCGGCCGCCGCGTCGCGCTCTTCCTGCGTCTCCGCCACGACCCGCAACGCCGCCAGCAGCGCCGCCGCGCCCGGGGTGATCTTGCGCTGGGCGAACGCGATCAGCTCGAGCCCGAGCGGTTCCTGGTCCTCCTCCAGCGGCAGGTCCCACCACTGGCCGAGCACCTCCGACGTGAGCAGTTCGACGTCGAACACGCCGGGGTCGGCGCCGAGCGCCGAGAAGTCCCGGAGGACGTCCTTGAACACACCGTTCACGCTGGGCGCTGTGGGCTGGGAAGCAATCTTGCGGGCACGACTCACCGGGCTCATGGCGCACATGTTTGCACCGCCCCGCGCGGGCGCCGCTCCCGGGCGCCGTTCGGCGCGCGTTTCAGCTCGTCACGGGCTGTGGTGCGCGCGATTTCGGTAAGGCGATGCGTGCGGCTCTGACCTCCGCGATCAACCGCGTCTTACGCCGATGCGTGTCCACGAGCCCGCCGAGATACTCAGTGAACTCGTCGGTGCTGCCCGCGCGCCGGTGCAACGTACGCAGCTTCCGCAACTGTCGGGCGGCTTCGCGGTAGGACTGCGGGTCCTTGCGTTCGATCAGGTCCTCGATCCGGCCGCGATACACCGGGATCGCGTCCGCCGGATACTCGGCCGCGCGCAGTTCGGCCAGTTCGGCACGGAGTTCGAGCGACGCGCCGAAGCGGACACAGGCACGCCAGGCGTCGTCGAAGCGTTCCTCGGCCAGCAGGACATGCGTGAGTTCGTCCGCTCCCTGCTGCCCTTCACGGGCAAGCTCGCGAAGGCGGGACATCGCGGCCCGGTGGTGCGCCGACCACCGTCCGGCCGCCACCGCGGCGGCCTGCAGCGCGGCATAGGTGCGCCGGTCCGGTTCGGCGTCGAACTCCTTGCGGCGCAAGGAAACCGTCTCGTCCTCCGGCTCGGGTTCCGGTTCGGGCTTGTCGAGGGTGAGGGCACGGGCGGCGTGCGCGATCGCCTCGCTGTGCCTGCCCGCCGCACGCAGCACCCGCACGATCTTGAGGCTGACGTCGACCCTCGGCGGTTTCGCGGACAACAGCGCGACCAGCCCGTCGACGTCGCCGAGCACCTCGGCGAGTTCCTCCTGCAACCGTTCGGCGATCTCCCGGCGCGGCCCGGTGCCACCTTCGGCCAGCACAGCGTCCACAGTGGACTTTATCCGGCGAAGTCCCTTCTCCCCCAACGCGGACGCGAAGTCGGCGAGTTCGATCACCGGCCAGCCGGGACCGTCGAACTCGACCTCGAGAATCCATTCGGCGAGCCGCTCGGGATCCGGTGGCCGGGCGGCACACGCCCGCGCGTACAGGTCGACCGCGCGCTCGAGCCGGTCGGCCAGCTCACCGGAATGATCGCCCGACTGCTCCACGGTTTCGCTGATGTCGTCCACCGTGCGGCGGGCCAGCGGTGCGAGATCGGCGCTGCTCCCGGCGTCGAGAAGGCGCTGCAAAGTATCGAGCACCGCGCCGATCTTGGCGCCGTAGTCGACGTTGCCACCGCCGACCGCGGTGTCGAGCAGCCGGTGCGCCTCGGCGACGTCACCTCCCTGAGTGGCGGCCCGCAGTTCGAGTGACTGACGTAACTCAGGGTCACGGGCGGCCTGTCCGCAGATCAGCTCGACCAGCGTCTCCGCGTCCAAGGTGCGCAGGTAGACGCGTAGATCCGCCGGGGAGTTCACGCGCATCAGTCTGCCTTACCTGATTGCTCACGGGTGTGCGCCAACCGCGTACTCTTCTTGGAGTAATACGGATACGCCGGGTGACCGGTTCACGAGGTACGCGCACCGGGTGATAAGCAGGTTCGGTGACCCTCGACGACCTCACCCAGCGGTTGCGCGACTTCGCCGCGGCACGCGCCTGGGAGCCCTTCCACACCCCGAAGAACCTGGCCATGGCGCTGTCCGGCGAAGTGGGCGAACTGATCTCGCTCTTCCAGTGGCTCACACCCGAGGAGGCGGCCGCCTGGCGCTCGGATCCGGAACTGGAAGCGAACGTCCTCGACGAGATCGCGGACGTCACGCTCTACCTGGTCCAGCTCGCCAACAGCCTCGGCGTCGACCTCCTCGCCGCCGCGAACGCCAAGATCGACCGCAACGAGATCCGGTTCCCACCACCGAAGACGGCCGGTCCGGCGACGCCGTCGTCCGATCCGTCGCGGTGACCGGCTAGCCTCGGATGATGCATCAGAGCAGCACCGAAGGGCTGCTCGGCTGGCTCGCGAGGCTGGACGAGAAGCAACTGGCGACCGTCTTGCAGCACAGGGCGGACACCCTGCTACCGCCATGGCCACGCAGGCTCGACGTGCTGGCCGCGCGGCTGTCGTCGAACACGTCGATGTCGGCGGCCATCGAGCCGCTTCCCGCGCCGTACATCCAAGCCCTGCACGCGGTCCAGCTCTGTTTCGCGCTCGGGCAGGACCCGGCGCCCATCGACGAGATCGCCCGGTGGCTCGGCGCGAAGACGGCGACCGTTGAGTCCATTGTGGACGGAATGCAGGACAGGGCACTCGCGTGGCGCGAGGACGAAGGGGTGGCACTCCCCGAGGTGCTGCACGCCGACGCCTACCAGCAGTACGGCCTCGGCCGCTCCATGGCGGACATGCTCTCGGCGTTGGGCATCCCGGAACTCAGGCAGCTCAGCGGCACGCTGGGTCTCCCGGCGAAAGGGCCGAAACGGGAACTCCAGGAAAACCTCGTCGCGTTCTACCGTGACGGCGACAAGGTCAGGGAGCTGGTCGCCACCGCACCCGCGGGGACGCGGGCCGCGCTCGTCGAGATGGCCGCGGACGGCCCGGACGTGGAGAATCTGCACGTCGAAGCCCTGTCCGAGGCCTCACCATTGGCCTGGGCGTTCGCGCGGGCGCTGCTGTTCAGCACCTACTACGGCACGGGCTACCTGGCCCTCGAGGTTTCACTCGCGCTGCGCGGCCCGGACTACCACCTGCCGTTCACACCGGAACCGCCCGAACTCCCCACCGCCACGGTCGGCGCCGAACACGCCGAAGCGCTCGCGTCGGCGGCCACGCTGCGGCTGCTCGACCGGGCCACCGCGATCCTCGACACGGCCGCCGCGGAGCCGCTTCCCCTGCTCAAGGACGGCAACGTCGGTGCACGGCTGACCAAGAAACTCGCCAAGGACTTCGGCGCGTCCGTCCCGGAGATCGAGCTGGCGCTGGAGCTGCTCCTCGACACGCAGTTGCTCGTCGCCGTGGAAACCGGCCCGGCGCCGTCCGGCCGCGGCCGCAAGGCCCCGCCCCGGCCGCTCGGGCTGACCCCGAACGACGAGATCGTCCGGCCGGGACAGGCCGAACTCGCGCTCCTGCTGCTCACCGCATGGTGGACCCCCTCCTCGCCCGAGTACGACCACGACCTCCTCGGCGCGGCGGCGGCCTACCACCAGCTGATCGTGCGGTTGCTCGCCGAACTCGAACCCGGCACCGCGGTCACCGACCAGGCCGCGTTCGTCCGGATGGCCGCCTGGCGGGCGCCGATGCTGGAGGAAACCGAGCTGGCGGAGAACCTTCCGGTGGCGTTGGCGGAAGGCGAGTTGCTCGGCGTCGTCGCCTCGGGCGCGCTGACCACGATCGGGCGAGCGCTCGAGCACCTCGAAACCGACGAACAGCCGCTGCGGGACGCCGTCGGGGAGCTGGTGTCCCGCGCTCGCACGACCGCGTTGTTCGGCACCGATCTGACCGCGATCGTGCCGGGCTCGCCCGACACCCGGCTCACCGCCCTGCTCGACCGCGTCGCCGACCGGGAGTCGCAGGGCACCGCGACCAGCTGGCGCTTCAGCCCGGCGACCGTCCGGCGCGCGTTCGACCAGGGCTCGACGGCCGAGACGCTGCTCGAAGAGCTGCGTTCGATCGCGCAGGGCGAGCTTCCGCAGCCGCTGGTCTACCTCGTCAACGACGTCGCGAGGCGGCACGGCGAGGCCCGCGTGATGAACGTCGCGAGCGTCGTGGTCGGCGAGGACCCGGCGACCCTCGCCGAGATCGCCGCACATCGGAAGCTCGCGAAACTGGGCCTGCGCGTGATCGCCCCCACCGTGCTCACGTCCACAGTGGACGCCGCGGGCACGCTGGCCGCACTGCGTGACGCGGGCTACGCGCCCACTCACCACGAGGCCGACGGCAGCATCATTCTCCCCGGCACCGCACCACAACCGGCACCGGCCGCCGCTGTCCCGGAGCCGGAAAGGCCCTACGCCGCTCCGCCGCCCGAGGACCCGGTCCGCCACGCGAGCCGGCTGCTGGCCGCCCCGCTTTCGGCGCCGCCGCTGCAACGCGGCCAGCTGGCCAAGGCGTTCAGCGACCGCTATGGCGGTCGTCTCAGCCTTGATCAGCAGCGCGTGTGCTGGCAGCTGGAAGCGGGACAGCCGGTTCCCGTGCACTACCACGAGGAAAACGGCGAAACCTCGACCTTGCTGCTCCTCGCTCCGGAACTGGACGTCGACGTGCTCGACGCATGGTGTGTCCATGAGAACAAGTACCGCCGCCTCGCGCTGGAACGGATCGAACTGGACATGTCGTAGCCTCGGGGTATGCCCATCCAGGTACTGCTCGTCGACGATCACGAACTGGTCCGTCGTGGCCTTCGTGACCTTCTCGGTGACGAGCCCGACATCGAGGTCGTCGCCGAGGCAGGTGGGGTCGACGAAGCACTCGCGGTGGCGATGCACGTCGAGCCCGACGTGGCGGTCGTCGACGTCCGGCTCGGCGACGGTGACGGCATCACGCTCTGCCGTGAGCTCCGCTCCAAGCCGAACGCACCCCAGTGCCTGATGCTCACCGCCTTCGACGACGAGGAGGCCATGGTCGGCGCGATCATGGCCGGCGCCTCCGGGTACCTGCTCAAACAGGTCCGCGGCCAGGACGTCGTCAACGCCGTGCGCGAGGTCGCGGCCGGCCGGTCGCTGCTGGACCCGGTCACGACCGCCCGTGTCCTCGACAAGCTCCGGCACCCGCCGACGGACGATCTCGACACACTCACCGATCGCGAACGAGACGTCCTCGAACTGATCGGCCAGGGACTTTCGAACCGCGAGATCGCGGAACGCCTCTTCCTGGCCGAAAAGACCGTGAAGAACTACGTCACGTCCGTGCTGGCGAAGCTCGGCATGCAACGCCGCACCCAGGCCGCCGCGTGGATCGCGCGGCGGGACAAGTAACCCCTTTGTCCACTATGGACGGAGAGTGCGTCTCCGCTCAGCCGTGCACGGTGTCGCGCTGGTCCGGGATGACGCTGCCGTCGTCCCGCAGCACCGGGCCCCTGGTGCCGTCGGCGTTTTCGTACGCCGTGGTCGAACACGGGTAGCCGCGGTTCAGTTCCGGAAGCGGCTGGATGAACATCGGGTTCACCGCCCACCGGCCGTCGGCGTTGTCGTAGGCACGGCACATCAGCTCGTCCTTGTTGCGGTTGAGCGCGATCCGGACGCCGGTCGCGTCGCGCAACATCGACACGTCGGTCGTCGCGTCGCCGCCCGCCACGGCCTGCCGGATCGACGCGGGCGCCTGGTCGAGCTGCGCGGCGCCCTGGACGCCGAGGATCTTCTTGTTGATGAAGCAGCGTTTCCCGTCGATGTAGGTGATGATCCCGTCCGCGCCGTCCGGGATGCCGCCGCAGCCTTCGAGGTGGCCGTTGATCCTGCCGTGAGTGGTCAGCGAGCCGATCCCGATGGTGCGGCTCGGTGGAATCCCAACGCCGGAACTCCACACGTCCGCGGTTTCCTTGGGCGAGGCCGAAACCACCCAGGTGGCGAACCCCGCGCGGTTCAGCGTCGTGATGAGGTCCTTGATCTCCGGGTAGTACCGGACCCACGCGACCTGAGTCGTCGAACCGACCCGCTGCGTCGCGCCGATCGGCGCCCGGAGCGCCTCGTCCCGTGCCTGCCGCGCGATCGCCCGCACCTGGTCGGGCCGGTAGCCGGCGTTGATCTGCGCGACCCAGGCATAGGCGGCCTCCATCTTGCGCCGGTCCGCACCGGCGAAGACGTCCTTGCCCGTGGTGGTCTTGCCGTCCTTGCGCACCGAGAGCAGTTCGTCGGCGCAGGCGACGTTCGTGCTGGTGGGCAACGGCTTTCCGGCCGGAGTCGCGGTTCCGCACGCGGCGCTCAGCGCGTTCGCACCCGCGTCGGTCATGTACCGGCTGGTCGTGCGCCAGTCCCGCGCACGCGGCTGGAGCACCTTGTCGTGCCGGATCATCCAGAACACCGTCTGATCCGAGATGTCGTTCTTGATCACCGTGTTGTCCCAGTCGAACACGGCCAGCGGCGCCGGGCGCTCGCGATGCCCGCCGCATCGGCCGCGCTCGTCGATCACCCGTTGGATTTTCGCGGCGTTGCCGCCGTACCACTGGTCCGCGAGCTGCAGTTTCGGGCAGGACCACCCGGCGGTGTCCGGGTCGGCGGTGGCCGCCGGGGCGAGCGCGGCGGTCAGCGCGGCGACGGCGAAACCCGTGGCCAGGGCGCGGGCGAGCTTCGGCATGCGTTCTCCAGCGTCGTCGGGGGGACGAGGTGATCTTGCCACGAACGGCTGACGCGAGTCTTCCCTTGTCCGGCCTAGTCGCCATCACGCAGTGCCACCTCTTGCGGCTGTTTTTCACTCGTTAGAGAGTCGAATGTATGTTCGACTCTCCGGTACGATCGGCAGCACGGTGTCCGTTGTGGACGCCCCGTGGCGACCACCGTCCAGAAGGGAGGTGACTCGATGACCCGAGAAGGCTGAGCAGCGAACCTAGTCCACCGGCAGATCGAAGGCGACGAGCGTGCCGAGGCTGGGCGAGGAGTTGATGAAGAACTTCCCGCCCGCGGCTTCCGCACGTTCGGAAAGATGGCGCAGGCCACGGGTGGCAACACCCTGGGGAACACCGGAACCGTTGTCACGTACGCGGAGTTTCACGCCCTCCGCGTCGCGTGTGAGGGTCACCCTGGTCGCGCTGGCGCCGGAATGTCTGACCACATTGGACAGTGCCTCGCGCAGAGCGGCGCGGATGTGATCGGCGCGCTCGGCGGGAACATCGGCGAATTCACCGGAAAGCTCGAGCGTCGGCGGGTAACCCAGCAGCTCGCCGGCGATCCGCACCTCACCGCGCGCGGATTCGGCCAGATCGGCCGGTGCGCCGGTGTCGTGCCTCGGCTCCGGTGACCGGAGCGCGCGTACGGTGCCCCGGATCTCCTCGATGGTCTGGTCGAGCTGGTCGATCGCGTCGGACAGCCGTGCGCTGTCGGCCTGGGCGAACCGTTTGCGCATATTGCGCCGGACCCGGTCGAGCTGCATCCCGGCGCCGTACAGCCGCTGCACGATGACGTCGTGCAGTTCGCGGGCTATGCGTTCGCGCTCCTGGTAGAGCGTGACGCGGTGCCGCGCGTTGGCTCCCTCGGCCAACGCGAGCACGACGCCCGCCTGTGCGGCGAAGGCGACCAGCATCTCGACCGTGCCCGGGGAGAACGGGTCACGCCCGTGCCGCCGGTACACGGTGAGCGCGCCCAGCACGCGTCCACCGGAGCCGAACGGCGCGGCCGCGAACGGGCCGAAACCGCGCAGCTCCTCCGGTACGTACGGCGCGGTGCGCGGGTCGACGGTGAAGTCCTCGGTCACCACGGGTTCGCCGCCACGGGCGACCTGCCCCGCGGCCGAGTCGGCCGGCAGGGTCAAGCCGCGAAGCGACTCCTCGGCGCCTCCGTGGTCGTGCATCGCTTCGACGACGACCTGGCCATCGTCGGCGCTGACCATGACCAGCCCGAGGTCGGCCTCGGCGAGTTCGGCGGCCCTGGCCACGACGGTGTCCAGCACCGCACCCGGATCGTCGCCGGACAAAGCGGTGCTGGTGATCTCGGTGGCGGCGGACAGTGCCCGCGCGGCAAGCGTCGGATCCATGAGCAGTACCGACATTAGACCGCCCCGGCTCCGGCAGGTCGACGTGTGGTGACCTGGCCCTCGCGGATTTCGACCACGATGTCGGCCTCGGCCGCTTCGTCCGCGCTGTGGGTCACGTGCACGACGGTCCGGCCGGCGAGGGCGTCGCGCAGCGTCGCGCGCAAGGCCCTGGCGGTCGGTTCGTCGAGATGCGCGGTCGGTTCGTCCAGCAGCACCAGGCCGGCCGACGGTGCGGCGAGCAGCGCGCGGGCGAGGGCGACCCGCTGTGCCTGCCCGCCGGAAAGTCCGGCACCGGCGCTGTCGAGCATCGTGGCGGGATCCAGGTCGCCGAGTTCGGCCTGCGCGAGCACCCGCCTGATGTCGTCGTCCGTGGCGGCGGGGTCGGCAAGGCGGAGGTTCTCGGCGATGGTCGTCGACACGAGCATCGGCTCCTGCGGTGCCCAGGCGACCTTGTCCGGCACGGTCACCTCACCCCGGCTGGGGGTGAGGAAACCGAGCAGGGCCGCGAGAAGCATCGACTTCCCCGAGCCGCTCGGGCCGACGACGGCGACATAGCCGCCGGGAGCGAGTTCGAGATCGACGTCACGCAACACGGGCGGGCCACCTGGCCACGCGAGGTCTGCCCTGCGCAGCCCGACGTGCTGCCCGGATCGCGTGGCAGGGCGTTCGCCGGCGGTGGCCGCGAGTTCGTCGATCTCGGCGACGCGAGTCCTGGCCTGGCGCAGCGTGTCCCAGTGCTGCGCCACGGGCGGGAGCAGCCCGAGGACCTCGGCGAGGGCCAGCGGGACGAGGGCGAGCACCGGCGCCAGCACGGCCTCGAGGGTGCCCGCCGCGACGGCTTGCGCGGCCAGACCGGTGCTGACGACCATGGCCGCGCCGCAGGCCAGCGTGATCAGCGCTTCCGCCGCGCCTGTGCCGAAAGCCTGTCGGCGGGCGTCCGCGGCAAGTCGCGCGTCGGTGGCGGCGAGGTCCTCGCGGCGCTGTCGTGCCGTGCCGAAGGCGAGCAGTTCGGCGGCCGATTCGAACAGCACCAGCACCTTCGCGGCCACCGCCCGGCGTCCCTCCGACAGCGCCGACGTCGCCCGCCGTTCTGCCCACAGCGCCAGGAGCGGCGCGAAAGCACCGACGAGCACGGCGACGGCCAGCGTGAGACCGGCGGCGGGCAGCAGCCACGTCTGCACGGCGATCGCACCCGCGGCCACCAGCGCGACGACGATCGGCGGCGAGACGACCCGCGGCAGCAGATCCCGCACGGTGTCGACATCGGCGACCAGGCGGCGTTGTCCTTCCCCGGCATGAAAAGCGCGGGCCGGGCCGAGTCGCGTCAGCGACTCCCACAACCGCACCCGAAGACGTCCGGCGACGCGGAAAGCGGCGTCGTGCGTGACAAGACGTTCGACGTAGCGAAGCACGGCCCGGCCGAGCCCGAACGCACGGACACCGACGACCGCGACCGTCAGCGTCAGGATCGGCGGCCGCAGGGAAGCCGTGGCGATGAGCCAGCCGGACGTCGCGGTCAGCGCGATCCCGCAGAGCAGCGCGAGCGCGCCGAGGACGCCGCCGCCGATGAGCCGCCGGTCGGCGAACAGTCGCTGAAAAACGGGACGGTGGACCGCACCGAGGGCAGCCACCTCGGTGC
>NZ_JBHYIK010000031.1:75854-85579 GCF_042739735.1 Amycolatopsis sp. NPDC059027
GCCGCCGCCCGCCGGCGCCCCGGCGCGTCGCCCACCTTGCCCTCAGCTCCGCGGCCGCCCGCCCCCCGCCGGGTCCCCCCCCGCGCCGCGCCCCCCCCCGTCTCCGGGTCCACCGCGACGACGGCGGACCGCTCGTGTGCGGCGATGATCGCCGCCGCGCCGTTGTCCACGGCCAGCTCCACGGCGTCCATGACGCGGCGGGCATTGACCTCGTCGAGGTGTACGGTGGGTTCGTCGAGCAGCATCAGCCACGCGCCCGAACGCACCCGCAGCAACGCCCGCGCGACGGCGACACGCTGCCGTTGCCCCAGCGAGAGTTTGTCCACTGGCCGGTCGGCGAGTCCGGTCAGGCCGAGTTCGGCGAGCACGGCGTCGACGTCCTCGCCTGCCGGAGTGAGTTCGTCTCGAACGGTGCCGCCCGCGAACACCGGGTTCTGCGGCACCCAGGCGACATCGCGTCGCCAGCGCGTCAGGTCGGCGTCGGCGAGGCGGGCGCCACCGACGGTGATCGTTCCATCGTACGACGGCACAAAACCCAGCAGTGTCAACAACGTCGTCGTCTTGCCGCCGCCGCTCGGCGCGCGAAGCCAGGCGATCTGACCCGGCCAGACCACGAAACTTTCCCCGTCGGGCGCGAAGCCTCCTCGCCGTTCGACACGCAGGCCCGACACTCGCACCTCGCCGCGAGGAAGCGGCTCCGTGCCGTCAGCGGGAACGGGCTCGGCCAAGATCGCGGTGACGCGACGCACCGCCTCGACGCCGTCTTCGCTGGCGTGGAACGCCGCGCCGACAGTGCGAATCGGCTGGTAGCACTCGGGCGCGAGGATCAGCACACCGAGACCGATCGCGAGCGGCAGGTTGCCACCCACGAGCCGGACGCCGATCACCACGGCGATCAACGCGACCGAAAGCGTCGCGGCGAGTTCGAGGACGAACGCCGAGGAGAAGGCGACCTTCAAGGTCTTGAGCGTCGCGCGACGATGCCGCTCCGAAAGCCGCCGGACGACGTCGGACTGGGCTCGGGCGCGCCGGAACGCGGTCAGCACGGGCAACGCGCGGACGAGTTCCAGCAGCAGCCCGGACATGCGGTGCGTCGCGTCGGTGGCCCCGGCGACACGATCGGCGGTGTAGCGGCCGACGAGGATCGCGAACATCGGCAGCAACGGCACGGTCAGCGCGATGATCACCGCGGACGGCCAGTCGGCGAACAGCACCGCTGCCCCGGCACCGAGCGGGACGACCGCGGCCGTCATCAGCGCCGGGAGGTACTCACGGAAGTAGGCGTCGAGCGCGTCGAGACCCCGGGTCGTCAACGCGGTCAGCTCGCCGTGCCCGCGCCGCGCGATCCACTCCGGACCGAGCCGCAGCACGTGGTCGACGGCCCTGGCCCGCAGTTCCTCCTTGGCGGTGGCGGCCGCGCGGGCCGAGATCACCCGCACCGCCCAGCCTGCCAGTGCCCGGCCCGCGACCACCGCGAGCAGGACGGCCAGCTGGGCGGTGCGGCCCCCGACTCCTGTGGAGACGACCGACGCGAGCACGTCGGCCAACAGGAAGGCCTGTGTCACCAGCAATGCGGCGTTGAGCAGCGAAAGCGCCGCGACCTGGGTCAACGCCCGGCGCGCCGCGGGCCCGAGAGCCCGAAACGCGCCGAGCGGACCCTTTCCCGGCCGCGCTGGGTCCATTGTGGACACCGTGGCGGAAAGGGACGCGCTGCCGGGAAGCTTCGTCATGGTGCGTGCACCGCGGGGATGTGCTGGGTGCCGATGCGCTTGCGGAACACCCAGTACGTCCAGCCCTGGTAGATCAGCACCGCGGGGGCGCCGAACAGGGACACCCAGCTCATCACCACGAGCGTGTAGTGGCTCGACGCCGAACCGGCGATCGTGAGGCTGTGCGCCGGATCGAGGGTCGACGGCAGGACGTTCGGGTAGAGCGCGCCGAAGATCGTGATCACGGCCGCGGCGACCACGACGCCGAGCGCGGCGAACGCCTGGCCGTCACGGTCGGCGCGCAGCCGCAGCCAGGCGACGACGGCCGCGAGCAGGGCGATCACCAGCGTGACCAGCGTCCACACCTTCCCCGACCGGGCCTGCACGATGATGAGGAAGGCCACCATCGGCAGCAACGCGACCGGCAGGATCCGGTAGGCCAGGACGCGTGCGCGTTCCCGCAGGTCACCGGTGGTTTTGAGGGCGAGGAACGCGGCGCCGTGAGTCAACGAGAACCCGACGACGCCGAGCGCGCCGAGCACGGTGTCCCACCGGATGGCGGCGAACGCGGAGCCGACCCGGTTGCCCGCTGCGTCGAGCGGCAGGCCGAGCGTGGTGGTCGCGAGCAGCAGCCCGACACCGAGCGGCGGGATCCACGAGCCGATCATGATGACCCGGTCCCAGGTCCGCCGCCAGTGTTCGGAGTCGACCTTCCCGCGGTACTCGAACGCGACGCCGCGGCCGATCAGCCCGACCAGCACGACGAGCAACGGCAGGTAGGCGGCCGCGAACAGGCCCGCGTACCAGGCGGGGAACGCGGCGAACATGACGCCGGCCGCGACGATGAGCCAGACCTCGTTGCCGTCCCACACCGGGCCGATCGTGTTGACCATGACGCGGCGTTCGGTGTTGTCGCGGCCGAGGATCGGCAGCAGCATGCCGACGCCGAAGTCGAAGCCTTCGAGGAAGAGGTACCCCAACCAGAAGACCGCGACGAGGCAGAACCAGATCGTCTCGAGCGTCATCGGTTCGGCTCCTTCTCCTCGGGCCCCGCCGGGGGCCGCGTCGACCGCGCGTCACGCGCTACCACGTCCCGCCGACGCCGGGCGTCCCCGAGGACGCCGTCGCGGCGAGTTATCCACAACCGGGTGAGTTGTCCACAGATCTGCTGTGGGTAACCCTCCCGGGTGACCATCCCGATACACTGGGTTCGGGGACGCCCCCCGAGGCGGGTGGGGGATACCTCGAGGGTGGTCAAGGGCGGCCGGTCAGTAGGCGA
This sequence comes from Amycolatopsis sp. NPDC059027, assembly GCF_042739735.1. Lineage (NCBI taxonomy): Bacteria > Bacillati > Actinomycetota > Actinomycetes > Pseudonocardiales > Pseudonocardiaceae > Amycolatopsis > Amycolatopsis sp. NPDC059027. The sequence continues at coordinate 78,843 of NZ_JBHYIK010000031.1, forward strand.
AGGCGAGAGTGTCGTCTTTGTCGTCATCGGATTCGCTGTCCTGCTGGGGTTTCGGGGGCATGACGGCGTCGACGCCGCCGCGGACGTACTTGCGCATGAGGTACACCTCGACCACGCCGAGCACGCCGTAGAGGGCGGTCAGCACGATCAGGGATGTCCACACCTCGCCTGTGGACAACTGCGACACGGCGCGGGCGGTGAACATCCACACCCCGTCGATCCCGGTCGGGTTCGGCGCGACCACGAACGGCTGCCTGCCCATCTCGGTGAAGATCCAGCCCGCGCTGTTGCCGATGAACGGCGTCGCGATCCCGCCGAGAGCCAGCAGCGGGAACCACCGGCCGCCCGGGATCCGGCCTCGCCGCGTCAGCCACAGCGCGAGCAGGCCGATCCCGGCCGAGATCGCGCCGAAGCCGATCATGGCCCGGAAGCCCCAGTAGGTCACCGGCAGGTTCGGCACGTAGTCGATCGGCTTGCCCGCGAGCGGGCCGAGCGCCGGGTCGTCCGGATAGTTCGTCCCGTACTTCGCCTGGTACTCCCCGATCAGGTTCTCCACGCCCTTGACCTCGGTCGAGAAGTCGTTGTGCGCCAAGAAGGACAGCAGCGCGGGCACGGTGAACGTCTTGACCGACTCGCAGTTCGCGTTCGCCACGTCGCCGATCGCGAGTATCGAGAAGCTCGCGGGCTTTTCCGTGTGGCACAACGCTTCCGCCGAGGCCATCTTCATCGGCTGCTGCTCGAACATGAGCTTGCCCTGCATGTCGCCGGTGATCGCGAGGACGGCGAACGCCGCCACGCCGACCCAGCCGCCGAGCCGCAGCGAGGACCGCCAGACCTCGCGGTGCTCGTCCTCGCTCTTGCGGCGCCGCCACAGGTGCCAGCCCGCGACGCCGACCAGGAACGCCGCCGCCACCGAGAACGCGCCGGCCAGCGTGTGCGGGATCGCGGCGAGCGCGGTGTTGTTCGTCAGCACCGCCCAGATCGAGTTCATGGTGGGCTTGCCGTTGTCGAACGTCACGCCGACGGGGTGCTGCATCCACGAGTTCGCGGCCAGGATGAAGTAGGCCGAGGCCATCGTCGCCAGCGAGAACGCCCACGCACAGGCGAGGTGCACCTTCTTCGGCAGCCGGTCCCAGCCGAAGATCCACAGGCCGAGGAACGTCGACTCGACGAAGAACGCGACGAGGCCCTCCATCGCCAGCGGCGCGCCGAACACGTCCCCGACGAAGCGCGAGTAGGCGCTCCACGACATGCCGAACTGGAACTCCTGCACCAGTCCGGTCACCACCCCCATGGCGAAGTTGACCAGGAGCAGCTTGCCCCAGAACTTCGTCATCTTGAGGTACTTCAGCGAACCGGTGCGGACCCACGCCGTCTGCATGACCGCGACCAGGATGGACAGCCCGATGGTCAGCGGGACCATCAGGAAGTGATAGACGGTGGTGATGCCGAACTGCCACCGCGCTAGCTCCAGGACCTCCACGCGATCAAGCCTGCTCCGCCAGCCGGAACCCGGCCAGTTCAACTGGTCCTGTTCTCGCCGGGACGAAGGTCCTGCCGCGGGAAAAGAAGGTCCCGCAAAGGAAAATCCGGCCTAGCGCGTCTCGAGGGTTACCCATTCGAGGTACTCGGCGCCGCCGCCCTCGATCGGCGTCACGATGATCTCCGGGACGTCGTAGGAGTGCCGTGCCTTGAGCAGGTCCACGAGCGCGGCCGCGCGATCCCGGGCTGTCTTGCACTCGACGCGCCACTCGGTCTCGGTCTGCACCGCGCCTTCCCAGCGGAACACGCTGGTGATCGGGCCGACGATCTGCGCGCACGCCGCCAGCTTCGCCTCGACGGCGGCGGAGGCCAGCGCGCGAGCGGCGTCCTCGGAATCGATGGTCGAGGCGACAACGACGTGGTCAGCGGGCATACCGCCACGGTACCGCAGACCACAAAAGCGATTTCGGCACGCCGAAAAAACGAATCCGGTCACCCTCGAAACAATATTCACGATACCCGACGACGCATTTCGCGAATCCCATCTGCTTGCCCTTTTCTGAATCGCTCCTTTATCGTTGCAGCGAAAGGGGCGTGAAAACCACGATGTCTACCACTGCTCTGGCGTTTCTCAGCGCGTTCGGCCTGGTCCTGGCCGTGGAACTGCCGGACAAGACGCTGGTCGCCACTCTGGTTCTCACCACCCGTTTCCGGGCATGGCCGGTTTTCGCGGGAGTGTGCGCGGCATTCGCCGTGCAATGCGTCGTCGCGGTCGCTTTCGGCAGTGTGCTCACCCTGCTCCCGGATACCGTTGTCGCTTTGGTCGTGGCCGCGATGTTCGGCGTCGGCGCGTTCATGCTCCTGCGGGAAGGATTCCGCGAAGGCACCGACGGCGGCGAGGACGCTTCACGCTCCGGGCCGGCCCCGCTGTCCTTCCTGCGCTCCGCGATCACGTCGTTCGGGGTGCTCTTCGCCGCCGAGTGGGGCGACGCGTCCCAGCTCGCGACGGCCAGCGTCGCCGCGAAGTTGGCGAGCCCGATCGCGGTCGGGCTGGGCGCGTTTGTGGCCCTGGTCTCGGTGGCCGGGCTCGCGGTGTTCATCGGCGCGAAGATCCGCAGCCGGATCCGGCCGCGGCTGATCCAGCGCTGTGCCGGGTTCGTCTTCGCGGGCTTCGCCGTCCTCTCCCTCGCCCAGCTGGCGTTCTGAGCCGCCGGCGCTTGCTACAGGGGTTTCACAGGATCGCCAGGTAACCTCTCGCGGAACCACGGGTGAGGGCAAGGTGAACCGGCGATGACGTCGGGGCGCCTTGCCCTCGCGCATGCCAGCCCCGACCCGCTCAGGAGACCGCCCGGTGACCTCGCCGAAGACCGCCGTCGCGCGTGCCGTCTCGCCCGTGCACGGCAGGCTGGCGGTCGTCGGCATGGCGACGGCGGTGCTCATCTCCGTCGACCTGCACATCCGGCTGTCCGGCCAGGTCAGCCCGATCTGGCAGACGCTGTCGGAGTACGTCTACGGCCGCCTCGGCCACGGCTCCGCCGCGCCCCTGTTCGGCGCGATGTGCCTGGCGCTCGCGCTCGGCTCGCTCGCACTGCTCACCGGGATCGCCAGGGCCCGCCGGGAGGGCACGCGGCCGGTGCTGGCCCTGCTCGGTGTGTGGTGTGCCGGGCTGCTGGTCTGCGCGACCGTCCCGGTGGATCCCGAGGGCCAGGCCCGCTCGCTGGCGGGCCAGGTGCACAACTACGCCGCGCTGACGGCGTTCGTCGCGCTGCCCGCGGCCGCGTGGGTGCTCACCCGGCGCGGCCGCTCCCGCTGCCCGTGGGAGCCGCGGCGGACCACGATCCGGTGGCTCGCCGCAGCCAGTATGACGAGCGTGCTGGTGGTGCTGGGCGGGTTCATCGCGACGCTCGTCATCGGCCCGGTGCACCAGGAAGTCAGCATGGGCCTGTTCGAACGCCTGCTGTTCACCATCGACCTGGCCTTGCTGGCCACGATGGTCCGGCCGCTGCTGGAACCCGCCCGGCCTCGCTAGCCCAGGGGATCGACGTGGATGTCCTCGACGCCGTCACCCGACAGCCACCACGACGTGTACTGCTCGTCGGGCCCGACGCGCAGTTCGGCGCCGTCATCGAACGTCAACGTCAGCCGGTGGTCCATCAGGTCGGCCGCCACCACGGTCCTGCCGAACAGCGCGAGCACGGGCGGCAGCGTGCTCCGCTCCTCCGGGTCGATCTCGTGCCGCACCCCGTCCGCGCCGAGCAGGGTGAACGGCACCGAGACGGCCAGCTCGGCGCAGACCTCGGCCCCACGGACCAGCAGGAGCCGCACCTGATGGTCGAACGCGGTCCTGGTGACCTCGCAGCCGACCAGATCCGGCGCCGTCATGAGGTCTCCGTCCGGAGGATGTCCGCGAGCCTGGCGGCCGCGGCGACGACCTGGGGACCGATCTCCTTCGCGGCGAGCGGCTCCAGCGACACCACGCCGACGCTCGCGCGCAGGCCCGGCACACCTCGCACCGGGGCCGCGACCCCGGACGCGCCCGCCTCCAGTTCGCCGGTGGACGTCGCCCAGCCGTCGCCGCCGGGGCGCAGCGTCATCGCCCTGCCCGCCGCGCCCGCCGCGAGCGGATGCCGCGTGCCGATGCGGTAGGCGACGTGGAAGCTGGTCCACGTCGGTTCGACCACGGCGACCGCGAGTGCCTGGTCGCCCTGCGCCACCGAGAGATGCGCTGTCGCGCCCACCTTCTCCGCCAGCTCGCGCAGCACCGGCGCCGCCGCGTCCCGCAGCTGCGGCAGCACCTGGCCCGCGAGCCGGAGCAGGCCGACGCCGAGCCGGACCTTGGTGCCGTCCCGCCAGACGAGCCCGCGTTCGGACAGCGGCACGAGCAGCCGGTACACCGCCGCCCGGCTGGCGCCGATCGCGACGGCGAGCTCCGAGATGGTCGCCGCGCCGCCACCGGCGTCGGCGACCGCCTGGAGCAGCGCCAGTCCGCGATCGAGCGTCAGCGAGCCTTCACGCGTCACAACAGTTCGAGTTCCCCGAGGTCGGCGATCGGCTCGTCGAACGACGCGGCCGCGTAGGACGCGAAGAGCTGCCGGACCGCCTTCGAGGCGGGTTCGGACAGCGCACGTGCCTCGTCGGCCAGCGCTTTCCCGTCGGTCGACTCCAGTGCCGCGCGGACGTCACCGCCGGACAGGCAGCGAGCCGAGGCGACCAGCAGGTTGAGGAAGCCGTGGTGGGTGAAGCCGCTGTCGGCGTCGGTGTGCCGGACGGCCCGGTGAAGGCTGTTGGTCGCCTTGAACGAGGCGCCGTCGGCACCACTGACCACGGACAGGAAGTCCGCGACCTCGTCGATGCTGGGGAAGTTCTCCCCGGCCTGGCCGCCGCACCGGATCTTCGGCCAGCTGCCGTGCTCGATGACCTTCCGCACGCCGTCCAGCCAGCCGACACCGCGGCGCGGCTCGACGACGCGGATGACGTCCTCGGGCACGAACTCCGAAACCCGCTCCAGCCACACCTCGTCGACATCCGACGGGGCGGGCATCTCGACCATCCGCAGCGCGAGCAGCTCGCCGCGGGATTCCACGATCGAAATGGCCTTCGGCACGCCGCCCAGACCGGTGTCGATGATCAGCGACAGCGGCAGCGGCTCCTTCGGTTTGATCTTGATGAGCTCGGTGATCAGCTCCGGCAGGCGAGAGGCCTGGCAGAGGAAAACCCCCAGTACACCGGCGTGTTCACCGGTCCGCGACGCGAAGTGCGCACGGAGCGCGTCGGGCATCTTCGCATCGGCAGGCGGGAACAACGCCGAGTCGTCGACGAGCCGCGCGAACAGGGGAGGAATTCCACGGGGGCCGGGGGGCGTGAGTTCCACAGCGCTTGACACGACTGACACGCTAGTAGCGTACGACATGAGGACAAAATCGTTCGTTAAACGGACACATCTCGATCGGTCACGAAGGAGGCACCGATGCCCTACTACCGGCAAGTAGGCGAGGTCCCGCACAAGCGCCACACCGCGTTCCGCAAGCCCGACGGCGGGCTCTTCGCCGAGGAGCTGATGGGTGTCGAGGGCTTCTCCGCGGACTCCGCGCTGCTGTATCACCGCGGCCTGCCGACGGCGATCGTCGACGCGGTGGCGATCGCGGACGAGCGCGGCTCGCTGACCCCGAACCACCCGCTCAAGCCCCGGCACTTCAAGACCCAGGACCTCAAGTTCGCCGAGGGCACCGACGCGGTCACCGACCGGCGGCGCCTGTTCGGCAACGCCGACGTGACCATCGGCTTCGTCACCGCGAACGCGCCCAGCCCGCTCTACCGCAACGCCGCCGGCGACGAGCTGTTCTACGTCCAGGGCGGTTCGGCGACGGTCGAGACGATCTACGGTGCCCTGGAAGTCGGCGACGGCGACTACCTCGTCATCCCGACGTCGTGCACCTACCGCGTCATCCCGCACGGCGAGGTCAAGCTGCTGACGCTCGAAGCCCGCGGGCACATCGGGCCGCCGAAGCGCTATCTGTCGGCGAAAGGCCAGTTCCTCGAGCACTCGCCGTACTGCGAGCGCGACATCCGGGGCCCGTCGGAGCCGCTGCTGGCCGACGGCACCGACGTCGAGGTCCTCGTACGCCACCGCGCCGGGCTGACGCGCTACACCTACGCCACGCACCCGTTCGACGTCGTCGGCTGGGACGGCTGCCTGTACCCGTGGGCGTTCAACATCGACGACTTCGAGCCCATCACCGGCCGCGTGCACCAGCCGCCGCCCGTGCACCAGACGTTCGAGGGGCCGAACTTCGTCGTGTGCTCGTTCTGCCCGCGCAAGGTGGACTACCACAAGGACTCGATCCCGGTCCCGTACAACCACGCCAACGTCGATTCCGACGAGCTGATGTTCTACGTGCGCGGGAACTACGAAGCCCGCAAGGGCTCCGGGATCGGCATCGGCTCGCTTTCGCTGCACCCGTCCGGCTTCACGCACGGGCCGCAGCCGGGCGCCGCGGAGGCTTCGATCGGCGCCGAGTTCTTCGACGAAACCGCGGTCATGGTGGACACCTTCGCCCCGCTGGACCTCGGCGAGGCCGCCGAAACGTCCGAAGACCCCGGCTACGCCTGGACCTGGTCCGGACGAGGGCCCGCCTGATCCGCCCGGGGGGGGGGGGGGGGGGGCGGGGGGGGGCGGGGCCCCCCGCCCCCCCCCGCGCGCTCGCTCGGGCCCTCAGGGAGGCGCGCGCCCCCGAGCCGTCTCGCTCGGGGGCGCT
>NZ_JBHYIK010000031.1:85589-111024 GCF_042739735.1 Amycolatopsis sp. NPDC059027
ACGCCTGGACCTGGTCCGGAGGCGGGCCCGCCTGATCCGCCCGGCGGCGGGTGCTCCCGACCCCCGCGACCACCGGCCGCCCTGTTACGGCAGTCTGTGAAACGTCACGTCTTCCCTTGCGGCCGGAATTCAGGTTAGGCTCACCTAAGTAGGAGGTGAGCCGTGACCGAGGCCCCGATGACCATCCGCCGCCCGCCGGCGCCGAACCCGGCCGAACGCGCCAAGACGATCGCGACCCGCAATGGGCCGGCCTCGCTGGTGCCGACCGTGGAGCGGGCGGACTGCGACACCGGCCGGGTCGTGCCCGTGCTGCACCACGTGCACCACAGCGGCAGCGTCAGCATCCTGCTCCCGGACGCGCACGCCCTGGTCGGCGCCGCCAAGCAGGCACAACGCGGCGAACTCGCCGTCATGGTCGAACTCACCGACGAGGCGCCGGTGGACCTGCGCGAACCGATCCGCGGGCTGGTGTGGATCACCGGCTGGCTGCGTCCGCTCAGCGAGGTCTCCGCCCGCGCCCGCGCGGTGTCGATCGCCGAGACCCGGCCGGACCCGCGGCTGCTCGACGTCGGCCACGGCATGACCCTGCTGCGGCTCACCCCGGCGTCGATCGTGCTCGCCGACGCCGAGGGCACGCATTCGCTGCGCCCGCACATGTTCAGCGCGGCGCCGCCGGACCCGTTCCACGACTACGAGGCGGAATGGCTGCGGCATCTGGAAAGCGACCACCCCGACGTCGTCGAGCAGCTCGCCAGGCACCTGCCCGAGGACCTGCGGGACGGCCGGATCCGGCCGCTCGGCCTCGACCGCTACGGCCTGCGGCTGCGGGTCGAGACCGACGCGGGTGACCACGACGTCCGGCTGGCGTTCTCGCGGTCGGTCGACTGCCCGCGCCAGCTCTCCGCGGAGCTGCAGCGGTTGCTGGGCTGCCCGTTCCTGCGTCAGCAGGGTGGACGCGACTAGGCGAGTTCCGGCGGGAAACCACCCTTCGCGATCGGCCCCCAGGATTCGATCGTCACGCGGATGAGGCTTTTGCCCTGCTTCCGCATGGCTTCGCGGTACTCGTCCCAGTCCGGGTGTTCGCCCGAAATACTGCGGAAGTACTCGACCAGCGGCTCGACGGAGCCGGGCAGGTCGAGCACCTCGGCGGTGCCGTTCACCTGCACCCACTGGTCGTTCCACTCGTCGGAGAGGACGCAGGCGGACACCTTCGGCGTGCGCCGGACGTTGACCGCTTTCGCCCGCTTCGGGTAGGTCGCGATGACGAGCCTGCCGTCGCCGTCGACGCCGCACGTGACGGGCGACAGCTGCGGGCCGCCGTCGGCCTTGGTGGTCAGCAGGATCGCGCGGTGGCGAGTGGACAGGAACTCGACCAGCGCGGCGCGGTCGATCTTTTCGTTGGTGGCGATGCTCCTCGGCATACCCCGAAGGTAGCGTGCGGACATGCATTCCCCCGTGCGGTCCTGGCTGGCCCCGGCGCGACCGGCGTTCCCCGGCGCGGTCACCGAACCCGGCGAGCGACGCGCGATCGTCGTCGAGCTGTGCATCGTCTTCGCCATCACGCTCGGCATGTCCGGGCTGCGCAGCCTTCTGTCCCTTGTGGACTCGCTGCTCAAGCCGATCCCGCTCGCCCAGCAGCAGGCGCAGATCAACGTGCCACAGGCGGTGTCGAGCCTGATCGACATGACCAAGCAGCTGCTGTCCGCGGCGCAGCTGGTCGCCTGGGGCGCGCTCGGGCTGTACCTGTTGTGGCGGGCCGGGATCAAGCTCGGGCAGGTCGGCCTGGACCGGCGTTCGCCTGGCAAGGACACGCTGCTCACCGTCGTGCTCGCCGCGATCATCGGGATTCCCGGGCTGGGGCTGTATTTCCTCTCGTACCACCTCGGCTTCAGCCTCGCGGTCCAACCGTCCACTTTGGGCAGTACGTGGTGGCGGCCGATCACGCTGACGCTTTCGGCGTTCGGCAACGCGTTCGCGGAGGAGGTGCTCGTCATCGGGTACCTGCTGACCCGCCTGCGTCAGCTCGGCGTGCGCGAGAACGCGTCGGTGTTCGGTGCGGCGATCCTGCGTGGTTCGTACCACCTGTATCAGGGTTTCGGCGGATTCGCCGGGAACTTCGTCATGGGGCTGATCTTCGGCAGGCTGTGGCAGAAGACGAACCGGCTCTGGCCGCTGGTCGCCGCGCACACGCTGTTCGACGTTGTGTCGTTCGTCGGATATTCGCTGCTGAAGGGCCGTGTTTCCTGGTTGCCGTAGGCCCGGAACATGTCGAGGAGCGGAAAGCAGGCATCGCAGTCGCATCCCTCGCACTTTGCGTCACGGCCTGCTTTTCGTCGGATCGGCATCTACCAGCGCAGTAGGCTCGGCGGCGTGACTGACGAGATGGCGCCACCCAAGGTGGACAGCGAGGTCGGGCCGCTGCGCACGGTGCTGCTGCACCGGCCGGGCAACGAGCTCAAAAGGCTGACGCCCCGCAACAACGACCAGCTCCTCTTCGACGGCATCCCGTGGGTGGACCGCGCGCAGGAGGAGCACGACGCGTTCGCCGAGGTACTGCGCGGTCGCGGGGTGGAGGTGCTGCTGCTCGCCGACACACTGCGCACGACGCTCGAAGACACCCGCGCACACGCGGCCGGGGTGAAGGCCGCGGTCGACGACCGGCGGCTCGGCGGCGAGCTGGGCGACTCGCTGCGTTCACACCTCTCCGGTGTCGACGCGGCCACCCTCGCCGAGGTGCTGATGGCCGGGATGACGTTCGAAGAACTGCCGGCGTCCGAGGGCGCCTCGCTGGTGCGGATGATGAACCACCCGCACGACTTCGCCGTCGACCCGCTGCCGAACCTGCTGTTCACACGGGACTCGTCGGCGTGGATCGGCGACCGCGTCGCGATCTCGTCGCTCACCATGCCAGCACGGCGCCGCGAGACGCTGCTGCTCGACATCGTCTACGCCTATCACCCGCGCTTCCGGCACGCGGACCGCGCGTACGGGGCGCACTCGGCGCCGATCGAGGGCGGCGACATCCTGCTGCTGGCGCCCGGCGTGCTCGCCATCGGCGTCGGCGAGCGGACCACCGCCGCGGGCGCGGAATCACTGGCGCGTTCGGTCTTCGCCGACGGCATCGCACACACCGTGCTCGCGGTGCCGATCGAGCAGTCGCGCGCCACCATGCACCTGGACACCGTGTGCACGATGGTCGCCGCCGACGCCGTCGTCATGTACCCGCTCGCCCGCGATTCGCTGACCGCGTTCACCCTGCGCCCGACCGGCGACGGTGGCGTGAAGGTCGCGGGCCCGGCGCCGTTCCTCGACGCCGCCGCCGAGGCGATGAACATCGAGCGGCTCCGGGTGATCGACACCGGCCTCGACCCGGTGACCGCCGAACGCGAACAATGGGACGACGGAAACAACACGCTCGCGCTCGCGCCGGGCGTCGTCGTCGGATACGAGCGGAACATCGAAACCAACGCGCGGCTCGAAGACGCCGGGATCGAGGTCCTGCCGATCACCGGCTCGGAACTCGGGTCGGGCCGGGGCGGGCCGCGCTGCATGTCCTGCCCGATCCGCCGCGACTCGCTCTGAGCACGGGAAGTATGGCGAAACACGAATAAGAGGAGCGAAGTTAGCCTTTCCTAAATTCGATTTCCTATTTAGGGGAGGCTAACCGAAATAAGTCGGGACTTGCTTTAGGAATGGTAACCTAATAGGGGGTAGATCACCAGCCAAAAGTGGAAACGACTACATAGCGAGTGTATTGTTTTTGGCATGGCCGTCACGAAGCTGAAGAAAGAATCCGGCTCGAAGTTCTACGAGCTGCTGCAAACCCAGGTGCACAACGAGTTCAACGCGTCCCAGCAGTACATCGCGCTGGCGGTCTGGTTCGACGCACGGGACCTTCCCCAGCTGGCGAAGCACTTCTACAAGCAGTCGGTCGAGGAGCGCAATCACGCGATGGCGCTCGTCCAGTACCTGCTGGACCGCGACCACCACGTGGAGATCCCCAGCTCCGGCGACGTGCGCAACGACTTCTCCAGCGCCACCGAGGTCGTCGAGCTCGCGCTGAACCAGGAGAAGGAGGTCGCGGCCGATATTTCGGCCATGGCCAAGGCCGCGCGCGCCGAAGAGGACTACATCAGCGAGCAGTTCACGCAGTGGTTCCTCAAGGAGCAGGTCGAGGAAATCTCGCAGATGAGCACACTGCTCAATGTCGTCAAGCGTGCCGGCGACAACCTGTTCGAGGTCGAGGCGCACCTGTACCGCGAATCCGTCGGCGACGGCGGCGCGGACAGCGGAATGCCCCCGGTCGCGGGCGGCGCGCTCTGAGCTCTCCCACCACGAGATAGAGAACCCGGGCTCTCCCCCTGTGGAGCAGCCCGGGTTTTCCGTTGTGCGCCTCAGCAGTCCTGGTAGACGCTGGACAGGTACACGCTCGCCACCTCGCCCGCCTGGGTGAGGGTGAAGTGGTAGTTGGCGACCTGCCCGGCCGGGGCGACCAGCCCGTCCGGCCCTTCGGCGGCACCAGGATAGCTGGTGAGCACGTCCTCTTTGGACGAACCCGCCCCGATGCCCTCCGGGGTGTGCGCCGGGGCCGCCGGGGTGACCGCGACGACGCCGCTCGACTGGGAAAGCGCCGCGTTCACCGAAGTCGGCAACCCGCCGCCCTGGACGTCGAAGTACGAACAGGCGTCAGCGCTCTTCTTGTTGCTGACCTTCATGCCCTGCGCGGTCACCTGTGCCTCGGTCATCCCCAGTTTCAACGCGCCGATGCCGTTCGCGGTCAGCAGCGGACCCGTCGTCACCTTCGACGTCTGGGGCTTCGAGGGCGTCGTGGTGGCGCCACGGCCGCCGGTCGTGTGCGGCGGATTCTCCGCGTGTCCGGGCGGCGGTGAGCTCGGCGGTGGCTGCTGCGGATTGGACGTCTGCCCCTGCGAAACCGCCGATGGCGGCCCAGGCGTCGAGGGCGCGGGCGGCTGCGTCGACAGCTCGGGCGGAGTCGCCGCCATCACGGTGCTGCTGTCGCTGCTGCGGATCTTGACCACCGCGAAGCCGCCGACGACGAGAACCGCCGCCATGGTCACCCCGGACGCCGACAGCACGACGTGGCGCCGATGCCGACGTCGCCGCGCGCCGGCCACGATCGTCTCTTCGGCGCTCGTCCCCGGCTGGACTCCGAGACGCTCATCGGCGAACAACGCGCGAAGCCGCTGTTCGAGCTCGTCTTCGGAGACGTTCACTCGGCTTCACTCCCTTCGCCATCGAGTCCGGTCAGCGTCAGTTTCGTCCGCAACGACGTGATCGCCTTGCTGGCCTGGCTCTTCACCGTGCCCTGGGTGACCCCCAGCGCGGCCGCGATCTCCGCCTCGGACAATCCGTCGTAGTAACGCAACACCATCACCGCGCGTTGCCTCGGCGGCAGGGCGCGTAACGCCTGCCACAGTGGCTCGTGCTCGAACGGGTCGGCGTGACTGAACGGCTGCGAGTCCGGAATCTCGGCGACGAGGTTCTCCCGCTTCGTCCGCCGCCAGCGGCTGACGTGCGCGTTCGCCATCGAACGGCGGATGTAGGCCAGCGGGTCGCCCGTCTTGTTCTGCACGTACGCCCAGCGCGAGCCGATCTTCTCGAGCACCGTCTGCACCAGGTCCGCCGCGTCGTGCGGGTTCCCGGTCAGCGCGTGCCCGTAGCGAAGCAGCCCTGGCAACGTCGCGCGCACGAACTCGCCGAAGTCAGCGAACTCGCCCGGCACGGACGTCGACCTCCCTCGGCTCTCGCGAGCCAATCCCGTGTCTCCCAGCGGGAAGACGGGTGCCGCTGCGGTCACCGTATCGCCTCCCCGTGGATTCGCGTCGCCGAGCGCCGAGTTGCCGTCCTCCCCCATACGCATCGCACCCCCCGCTGGTTGTCCGGTTCGCTCCATCACTTCGTGGGACGCCCGGATGGGGGATACGTTGCCATGCTCACCGCCGCGTCAGGGAGCCTGGGGGAAGGTAACGTCCGTCGCTCTGAGCTGGGAATTCATGCACGGCGACGACGGCCGCGCGCGGGATGGGCCCGTAGACGTGCGGGAACCAGATCCCGGCCGGATGCGGCGGGTCGCCGTCCTCCCAGCGGACCGGCGCGCCGACCGCGGCGACGTCGATCTCCAGCAGCACGAGGTCGGTGCGGCCGGTGAACAAGGCGTTGGCGGGCAGATGCACCGTGCCGGGGTCGGCGCAGTGGACAAACCCGACGTCGCCGAGCGACGCCGGGCGGTATTCGTCCTCGACGTTCTGCCAGTCGTCGCGGCTACAGATGTGCACGATCATGCCCCGATCGTGCCACCCGGACGGGTCAGCGGAGGGTGAGCTGCCGCCCGATCAGGCCGTCGCGGGCCCGGCGCTCGGCGGCGTTGAGAGGCTCGGAGTCGAGCGACTTCAGCGCGGCGTCCAGCCGGGTGCCGAGCTGGTCCTTGGCCTCCGCCCACTCGCGGGCGTGGGCCTCGGGGTCGAGGTCCCAGACCGGCACCAGCAGCCCGTGTGCCCGGAACGAACCGGCGTAGCGGGTGCCCTCGCCGAGCCCCAGCTCCCCTGCGGCGGACAGCCGCGCAAGCGCTTGCAGCAGCAGGTTCTCCTGCTCGGGACGGATCCAGCGCAGGTGCGCCTTCTCGCCGGCGAGCACCCAGTATGCCCCGGCGCCGAGGCGCTCGGTCGGCATGATCGCGGCGTTCGCGCGCTCCAGCGAAACGGCGACGTCGCCGGTCGCGTCGGCGTCCTCGGGCAGCCACCATGCGAAGTCGGTGTGCAGCGTGACGTCGAGCTCGGCGTCGGCGACCAGGAGATCCTGGAGGCGCGCGTGCTCGTCGGCCTGCGGCGGGGTGGTGGTGTCCGGCACCGCGAGCACGTCGCCGGGCTTGGCGTCGAGCAGCCACTTGAGCGAGCGGCTGATGTCGGAGGAACGCGTCTGCACCTGGAGGCCGAGGTACCGCTCGCCGTCGGACCGGACGAACGCGGCCGCCGCCATCGGCAGGACGGTGCCGAGCGTGACGTCGCCGCCGTCCTTCAGCGACAGCTTCGCCGTCGCCGACGGCACGAACTCGCGCAGCGCGATCAGCTCGGGCTCGGCGGCGAGCCCCTCGAACGGCTGCCCGACGAAGACGTCGCGCACCTTCGGCTGACGATCGGTGCCCTTCTTGGGGCCCTTCTTGCGCGCGCCCTTGCCCACTGCTGCCTCCTCAAGCTCGGGCCATGACGCTATCGAAGACGCGGGTTCGCCACGTGTCCGGCCCCCGGAGTCCACGACGGCTTCAGCGCGGCCAGAACCTCCGCGACGTCGGGTTAGAGTCGGCTCGTGTTCGACCCTCGTGATCCTGTCTTCCTCGCCGACCCGTATCCCGCGTTCGCCGCGTTGCGTGCCGAGGGTGAAGTGCACCGGCATGACGACCTCGGCCTCGCGATCGCCGTGTCGCACGCCGCGTCGGCGGCGGTGCTGCGGCACCGGGGACTCGGGCGGATCTGGCAGGACGTGCGGCCGGCCGAGCGGTTCGCGTCGTTCAACCTGCTGCACCGGAACTCCTTGCTGGAGAACGAACCTCCCGCACACACCCGGTTGCGACGGCTCATCTCCGGCGCGTTCGCGCGCGGGCACGTCGAGCGGCTGCGACCGATGGTCGCCGAGTTCGCGGAGACGATGGTCGACGAGCTGGCCGGGAAGATCGCGGCCGAAGGCTCGGCCGATCTGCTCGAACACCTCGCCCAGCCACTGCCGGTCGCGGTCATCGCGGAACTGCTGGGCGTGCCCGACGCGGACCGGCCGCGACTGGTGCCTTGGTCCAATTCCATCGTCAAGATGTACGAGTTCGACCTGCCCGAGGAAGGCCGCGACGCTGCCGAGGCCGCTGCCGCGGAGTTCGTCGCGTATCTGCGCGAGCTGGCCGAGGCGCGGGCGGCGTCGCCGGGTGACGACATCGTCAGCGACCTGCTGCGCAGCGAGCTGACGCCGGACGAGCTGGTCGCGACGGCGGTGTTGCTGCTGATGGCCGGGCACGAGGCGACGGTGAACGTCATCGGCAACGGGGTCGCGGCGCTGCTGACGTACCGGAACCAGTGGGAGCGGCTGATCGCGTCGCCGGAGTTGCTGGACTCGGCGGTCGAGGAGCTGATCCGGTTCGACTCGCCGTTGCAGCTGTTCGAGCGGACCGCGACCGAGGACGTCGAGATCGCGGGTTTCCGGGTGGCGCGCGGGGAGAAGATCGGGGCGCTGCTGGGCGCGGCGGCGCGGGACCCGAAGGTGTTCGCGGAGCCGGACGTACTGGACATCGGACGGTCGCCGAACGCGCACCTCGGGTTCGGGATGGGGATCCACTACTGCGTCGGGGCGCCGCTGGCGCGAGTCGAGATCGGTGCCGCGTTGAAGGCCTTGACGACGCGGTTGCCGGAGCTGCGGCTGGTGACCGCGGAGCGGCGGCCGGAGTTCGTGATCCGGGGCCTGAAGGAACTACGCGTCAGCGTTTAGCGCGGCTCAAACGACCGGCCAGAACGTGGAACCGGTGCGGGCGGACGACTCGTCAGCGGGGAGCGGTCGCCGGGCGGGCGGGGCGGGAGGGCGTCGGGGCGCCTTCGACGCGCAGGACACGCAGTTCGCGGAGTTTCGGCCCGGTGATCGGCATCAGCAGCTCCGAGAACTGCCGGACGAGCAGCGCCGTGACGGCGGCGAGCCCGGCGGCCGACAGGTCGGTCAGCGCGATCAGCACGACGCTGTCGGCCAGCGCCTGCACGCCGTCGCGGAAGCGCCAGTAGATCGTGACCGCGAGCAGCACCCAGTTCAGCAGCCAGGCACCCCACCACACCAGCACCAGCCGCGAGGGCTTCGGCCGCGCAGCACGGGAACGGCGTAGCACGGCGTGTTCCAGCTCGCCGACCACGGACAGCGCCATCGGCAGGTTCACCACCGGCACCAAGACACCGACCAGCACCTGCCACTGCGGACGCGACGGGGCCTCCCCCAGTTCGTCCGCGGCGGCAAGACGGGCGACGAGGAGCCACCAGATCGACAGACCGGCGGGCAGCAGCGAAAGGATCGTCGTGAGCAGCCCGGCGGTGACGACGAAGGCGTCGGAGAAGGACACCACCGACGTACTCAGCGCCGACTCGCGGCTCTGCACGAGCAGGACGTATCGCCAGATCTCCGCCCCGGCGGCGACCGTGGCGAGCACGACGAACGCCCACAGCACCACGACGAGGCTGCGGGAGAGCACCGGGATCCGGTCGATCGGGCGGACGGCGTCGGAGGCGGTGCCGGGCACGGCCGTCGGGCGGCGCCAGACGAGGTTCGGGAAACCCCAGCGCGGCGGCACCGGGTACGAGGGCGGCCCCAGGTAGGGCTCGCGGACGGCGGGACGTCGTCGCGGCCAGGCGCCGGGCGGCGGTGACGCGACCCAGCGCAGCCGCGGCCGGTACACCGGCCGACGGTGGTACGGGTAGGCCTCGGCCTGCGCGGCCAGCGTGCGCCCCGCTTGCTGCGCCTGGGCGGGATGCGGCGCCGCGGGCACGGCCGGCCAGTGGCCCGTGCCCGGGTACGCGGGCGCGGGGTACGGCTGCGCCGGGGGTCGCGGCGGTTGCTGGCCTGGGTGCACGGTTACAGGACTTCGGGCTCGATACCGGGCAGCTCGCTGACCATCGGGCGGCCCTCGCGCTGCCACGAGCCCATGCCACCTGCGACGTTCACCGCGTCCCAGCCGCTGGCGTTGAGCCACGCGGCGGCCCTGGCGGAGCGCCCGCCGCTGCGGCAGATGACGTAGACCGGCTGGTCCTCGGGCAGGTCCTCCAGCTCGCCGACGCGCGCGGGCAGCTCACCCATGGGGATGTGCAGGGCGCCGGGGGCGTGTCCGGCTCGCCACTCGTCGTCCTCGCGGACGTCGAGCAGCGGAAGACCGTCGCGCGGGAGATCGCGCACCGCGGCGGTGGGGATTTCAGCAGGGCTTACCACGCTCTCCATGCTGCCACGCCGTCCCGTGACACGCGCGTGAGCTGCCGGAAAAGTCCGTGCCGCTAGTGGACCACGGCCTTTTCGGCGCCAGCGCCGGTGAGGGCGCGGACCTCCATCTCGGCGTACTTCTTCGCGTTGCGCTCCTTCGACAGCACCGTGCCGAGCCAGCCGAGGAAGAACGACACCGGGATCGACACCAGGCCCGGGTTCTCCAGCGGGAACCAGTGGAAGTCGACACCCTTGATCATCGGCTTCGCCCCGCCCGACACCGCGGGCGAGAACACGATCAGCACGACACACACGATCAGGCCGCCGTAGATCGACCACAGCGCGCCCTGGGTGTTGAAGCGTTTCCAGAACAGCGAGTAGAGGATCGTCGGCAGATTCGCGGACGCCGCGACCGCGAAGGCCAGCGCCACCAGGAACGCCACGTTCTGCTCCTTGGCGAGGATGCCGCCGATGATCGCGACCGCGCCGATCACCAGCGCGGTCATCCGCGCCACCCGCACCTCGGAATCCGGGGACGTCTTGCCCTTCTTGATCACGTTCGCGTAGACGTCGTGCGCGAAGGACGCCGACGCGGTGATCGTCAGGCCCGCGACCACCGCCAGGATCGTCGCGAACGCGACCGCGGCGATGAACCCGAGCAGCACCGGACCGCCCAGTTCCAGCGCGAGCAGCGGCGCGGCGGCGTTCGTCGATCCCGGCGCCTTCGAGATCTTCTCCGGGCCGACGACGGCACCGGCGCCGTAGCCGAGCACCAGCGTGAACAGGTAGAAGACGCCGATCAGGACGATCGCCCACACCACGGAACGCCGGGCGTCGCGCGCGGTCGGCACCGTGTAGAAGCGCATCAGCACGTGCGGCAGCCCCGCGGTCCCGAGCACCAGTGCGATGCCGAGCGAGAGGAAGTCGAGCTTCGTCGTGCCGGTCTTGCCGTACTGCTTGCCGGGGTCGAGCAGCGCCGCCCCGCCCTTGCCGCCCTTGTCGATCGCGGCCTGGAACAGGTTCGACAGGTTGAAGCCGTACTTGCCGAGCACCCACAGCGTCATCGCGAAAGCGCCGATGATGAGCAGCGCGGCCTTGATGATCTGGACCCAGGTCGTGCCCTTCATCCCGCCGATCAGCACGTACAGGATCATGATCACGCCGACGACGGCGATGACCAGGTCCTGCCCGAGGTTGCCCTCGATGCCGAGCAGCAGGTTGACCAGCCCGCCCGCGCCCGCCATCTGGGCGAGCAGGTAGAAGAACGACACGGCGAGCGTCGAGATCGCCGCTGCGGCCCGCACCGGACGCTGCCGCATCCGGAAGGCGAGGACGTCGCCCATGGTGAATTTCCCGGTGTTGCGCAACAACTCCGCGACGAGCAGCAGCGCGACCAGCCAGGCCACCAGGAAGCCGATCGAATACAGGAATCCGTCGTAGCCGTTGATCGCGATGGCCCCGGCGATACCGAGGAACGACGCCGCCGAGAGGTAGTCGCCGGAAATCGCGATACCGTTCTGCGGCCCGGTGAAGGCGCGGCCGGCGGCGTAGTAGTCCGACGCCGTTTTGGTGTTGCGGCTGGCGCGGAACACGATCCCCAGCGTGATCACCACGAACACGGCGAAAATGGTGATGTTGAGGGCGGAGTTGCTGCCCTGCACACCCGCGGCGAGGCTCATCGGCGCGGCTCCCCTTCGATTTCGGCGCGGAGCTCATCCGCCACGGGGTCGAGCTTCCGGTTGGCGTACCGCACGTACAGCCCGGTGATCACGAACGTCGAGACGAACTGCAGCAGGCCGAGCACGAGGCCGACGGTGATGTTGCCGAACAGCTTGGTGCTCATGAACCCGTGTGCGTAGTCGGCGAGCAGGACGTAGAGCAGGTACCACGCCAGGAACAACGCCGTCATCGGGAAAACGAACACCCGCAGCCTTCTGCGCAGCCGCGCGAACTCGGGGCTGCCCTGCACCCGCTCCCACTCCGTTTCCGGTTCCGCCCCACCGGCTGTTTCCTGCTCGGTGCCACTCACTGCGGACCCCACCTTTCCCTGTTCTCCCGGCCCGTCGATCTATCGCAGCGACAGGGAGATCATGCCCCCGAACAGCCCGATTCAACCCTCATCTATTTGAGTGAACGGTATGACGGAAAGTAGAACTTTGTCCGCGAGGTTCCGCGCCGGATGTGCGAATTGCCCACCCTCGCCCTCTCGATCGTGGGCTAATCAACTGACAGTGGGTGAGTAAACCGCCGTCCGGGTCGTCTTTTACTCGACCGGCCGAGTGGCAGTTACTTGCGGTGTTTGCCCTTGCCGGTGCGGGTCTTCTCCTCCGCCTGGCCGAACCGCGCCACGGCCCTGTCCCGCATGAAGCCGAGCGGATCCGGCGCGTGCAGGCGCAGCATGATGTCGTGCACGTGTTCCGGCCTGCCGTAGCCGGTCACACGGCTGACCAGGTACGTCGTGAGGAACGCGACCGGCACGCTGATCAGCGCGGGCTGGTTGGTGAACCACGGCGCCCAGCCGCCGGTGTAGCCGCTGACGATGTTGGTGATCAGCGCCGCGAGCACGAGCCCGCCGCCGACGGTCATCCCGGCCATCGCACCGGGCCAGCTCAGCTTGCGCCACCAGATGCCCAGCACCAGCAGCGGGCAGAACGTGGACGCCGCCAGCGCGAACGTCATCCCGATGGACAGCGAGATGTCGTCCGGGCGCAGCGTCGCCGCGAGCACCATCGGGATGATGGCGGTGATCCCGGTCGCGAGCCGGAAGTCCCAGACCCGCCCGGGAAGCACGTCGGTCGACACCACCCCGGCGACGCTCACCAGCAGCCCCGACGTACTCGACAGGAACGCCGCGAACGCGCCCGCGGCGGTCACCGCGGCGAGGAGCTGACCGCCCACCCCCGGCAGGATCGCCGTCGGCAGGTTCAGCACCGCCGCGTCGGTCTTGCCGGTGACGAGCAGTTCCGGCACATACATTCTCGACAGCGCGCCGAGCATCGTCGGGAACAGGTAGAACAACCCGAGCAGCAGCAGGACGTGCACCGTGGTGCGGCGCGCGGCCTTGCCGTCCGGATTCGTGTAGAAGCGGACGAGCACATGCGGCAGGCCCATGGTGCCGAGGAACAGCGCGAACATCAGCGAGTACGTCTCGAGCAGGCCGGAGAGCCCCTTGGAGCCCGGACTGAGCCAGTCGTCGTTCAGCGACGTCGATTCGGTGACCACCGGCACCGGGGCGCCCGCGGGGAACTTCAGCGTCGTCCCCTCCGACACCGAGTGCGGCACGAGCGGCGCCCACCGGGCCAGACCGTCGGCCGGGGCGTGGTCGATCCTGCCGTAGGCGAAGAAGTACGTCTCCGCGGTCACCTTCAGCGTGACGTCGGTCTGGACGCTGACCTTGGTCTCCTGCGGGAACACCGGCGGTGCCGCGGCGCCGAGCGGCCGGACCCCGCCGGGGCCGCCACCGGTGAAGAACACCATGCACAGGACGAACGCGGGCACCGCGACCGCGAACAGCTTGAGCCAGTACTGGAAGGCCTGCACGACGGTGATCGCGCGCATCCCGCCCGCGATGACGTTGACCGCGACCACGCCCATCACGAGCATCGCGCCCGCCCAGGCGGGGAGCGGCAGCAGCGTCGTCAGCGTGAGCCCCGCGGCCTGCAACTGCGGGACCATGTAAAGGATCCCGATGAAGATCACGAACGCCGTCGAGAACTTGCGCAGTGTCTTGGAACCCAGCCGCGCTTCGAGGAAGTCGGGCAGCGTGTAGGCGCCGGACCGGCGCAGCGGCGCGGCGACGAACAGCATCAGCGCCAGGTACCCCGCGGTGAACCCGATCGGGAACCACAACGCGTCGGCGCCCTCCTTGAGCACGATCCCCGCGATGCCGAGGAACGACGCGGCCGACAGGTACTCACCGGAGATCGCTGCGGCGTTGCGACGGGACCGGACGGTGCGGCGCGCGACCAGGAAGTCGTGCGTGCTGGTGGCCGAGCGCGAAGAGCGGTGACCGAGGTAGAAGGTCACCACGATGACCACGACGATCGCGGTCAACGCCCAGGGGTTCAGCTGCACAGGGGAAATCCTCGCACGTCGAGGAGAAAGCTAGTTCTCGATCATGTCCACGAAGTCGCGTTCGTGCCGCTCCGCCAGCCGGTTGTACCAGAGGCCGATCCCGAACAGGAACGGGAAGGGCAGCACGCCGAGGATCAGCCAGGCCACCGGGATACCCGCCAGCGTCACCCTGGCGAACCCGGGCAGCAGGTAGAACAGCGCCGGCAGCGAGCCGAAGACGACCACGACGAGCAGGGCGAGCAGCAACGCCGTTCGCAGCTGCACCTTGACCAGGTCCTTGATCAGCAGCTTCCCCCAGCTCGTCTGCTCCTCGAGTTCGACACGGGAGCGCAACGCGCGGGAGGCTTGACGCGGGTCGGCGAGGATCACTCGCTGCCGCTTGGGTTTGGCGTGGTGTTCGGGTTCCGGGCGCAGCGGTTGCGGCGCCGCCGGAACAGGTTCGACGACGGCCTTCTCCGGCCGCTTCCCCAGTGTCGGATCCGGTTGCCGGACCCCGTTGGCCAGCCGGTGGTAGTAGTCGTCCGTCATGGCCGAGCCCGCGCCATGGCTAACCGTTCCGGCCGGTACCGACCAGCCGGTCCTTGAGCGCCCTGGTGTGCCGCCTGCTCACCGGCAGCACCTTCTCCTCGTTGCCGATGACCACCTGGTAGCCACCCTGGCCCATGCGCAGCTCGGTGATGAGCGGCAACGCGACCAGGAATGACCGGTGGATCCGCACGAAGCCCGCCTTCTCCCAGCGCTCCTCGAGCTGCGCGAGCGGGATGCGGACGAGGTGGCTGCCCTCGGTGGTGAACAGCCGGGCGTAGTCACCCTGCGCTTCCACCCAGCGCACCGACGACCGAGGGATCAGCTTCGTGGTGCCGGCGAGCTCGACCGGGATGACCTCGTCGTCGTTCTTCACCGGCTCGCCCGCGCCGCCGCGGGCGGGCGCCGCCGGGACGGCACTGAGCTTCTCGACCACGCGGCGCACCGCGCGGTCGAGGCGATCCTGGTTGAACGGCTTCAGGACGTAGTCGATCGCGCCCAGGTCGAAGGCGTTGACCGCCTCCTCGGAGTTCCCCGTGACGAACACGAGCACCGGCGCGGGCCGCAGCGCGGCGAACACGCGCGACATCTCCATCCCGGACAGGCCGGGCATGTTGATGTCGGCGAACACGGCGTCGACCGTGGGCAGGCCGCGGTCCTTGCGCGCGCGCAGGTCGGGATCGTCGGAGGACAGCAACCGCAGCGCGTCGGAGGCGTCGAGGGCTTTGAAGACGCGGCCGACCGACGGACTGTCTTGAAGACGGTGGACAAGTTCGTCAAGACCGAGCGGCTCGTCGTCCACCGCAAGGACGATGAGCTTCCGGGTGTCGTCGTGGGCACTCACAGTGACTCGCATATTGCCCATTGCCGGGTGCAATGTCCAGCCCCGGCGTGGTAATCCTGCTCCGAACGCACCAACCGGACAGCGCGAACCGGCATCTGCCCTTCTCCTCTCGACCCGCTCAGAGCCCGAAGCGGCTCCACGCGGCCTTGGTCGTGACCGCGTCCAGCAGTGCACTCGCGGCCGCGGGCGCGCCGATGCCGAGCCTGGCGAGCAACGGCTTCTTCGGCTCCGCGATGGCGATCTCCGCGTCGGGGTAACGCTCGGCGATCACCTGCCGTAGGCTGCCGAGCCCGTCGATGAGCCCGAGTTCGAGGGCCTTCACGCCGAGCCAGACGTCACCGGTGAACAGGTCCTCGTCCGCGCTGAGCCGGTCGCCGCGCCGCTCCTTGACCCAGCCGACGAACAGTTCGTGCAGCTGGGAGTGCATTTTCTTCAGCCACTCGACGTCCTCGGGCTTCTCCGGGCTGAACGGGTCGAGCCGCGACTTGTTCTCGCCCGCGGTGTGCAGGCGGCGCTCGACGCCGAACCGTTCGAGCAGCCCGGTGAACCCGAAGCCGCCGCTGATCACGCCGATCGAGCCGACCATGGACGTCCGGTGCGCGTAGATCTCGTCGGCGGCGCAGGCCAGCCAGTACCCGCCGGACGCGGCGACGTCCTCGGCGAACGCGAGCACCGGCACGCCCTTCTCGTCGGCCAGCTGGCGGATGCGCTCGGCGACCAGGCCGGACTGCGTCGGCGCGCCGCCGGGCGAGTTGACGAGCAGCGCGACCGCCTTGAGCCGGTCGTGCGCGAAGGCCCTGGTCAGCGCGGACTCGACGGCGGCGAGGTTGATCGTGCCGCGGCCCAGCGGCGACGCATTGGGCGTGATCACGCCGTGCAGCTTCACGACGGCGACGACGTCCTTGCGGTCGACCCGGTCGCCGATCATCGGCAGCCGCGCGGTCAGCTTGTCGGTAACGCTCATTTTGTAAGGCTACCGATCTACCGCGCGGGCAGGACGCCGCTGCGGGACCCGTGCACCCCGTTGATCTCCGCGGTGTGGCCGTCGTCCCGGCTTTCCTGGGACGGCACGTCGGCCGAGTAGTCGGGCAGGTCGGGCCGGACGCCCGGCATGAACTTCGGCACCCGCAACGTCACGCGCATCCCGGCGCCGGGCGCCGTCTCGACCATCAGCGCGTAGTCGATGCCGAACACCTGCTGCATGCGCTGGTTGATGTTGCCGAGGCCGACGTGCGCGCCGGTGCGGTGCGCGCTGCGCAGTTCCGCGAGCCGCTTCGGGTCCATGCCGATGCCGTCGTCCTCGACGCTGATGAGCGCCTCGGTGCCGTGGTCCTGGGCGATCACCGTGACGCAGCCGCCGCTCGGCTTGTTCGCCAGCCCGTGTTTGACGGCGTTTTCCACCAGCGGCTGGATGATCAGGAACGGGACCACGACGGAAAGCACTTCCGGCGCGATCTTCATGCGGACTTCGAGCCGTCCGCCGAAGCGCGCGTTCTCGATGGTCAGGTAGCGGTCGATGTTGCGCAGTTCCTCGGCGAGCGTGGTGAACATGCCCGAGGTGCGGAACGAATAACGGGTGAAGTCGGCGAAATCCTGCAGCAGTTCGCGCGCTTCTTCCGGGTCCGTGCGAATCAGCGCGGAGATCGTGTTGAGCGCGTTGTAGACGAAGTGCGGGGAGATCTGCGCGCGCAGAGCCTTGATCTCGGCCTGGTGCAGCAGATGCCGGGATTCGTCGAGCCGGGCGAGCTCGAACTGCGTGCAGACGAACTGCGCGACGGCGTCGGCCATCTGGATGAGCTTGCCGCGGGTGCGGCCGACGACGATGAGCGCGGCCTCGGTCTCGCCTTCGACGATGAGCGGCACGATCACCGCCGTCCGCATCTTGCAGGCGTTGCGGTGGTTGCACGGCATCCGGTCGTGCGCCACGACCTCGCGGCGGTGCTTGCGGATGGCCGCGCCGATCGCCTCGACGAGGTCGACGTAGTGCTCGTTCGCCTCGCCGTCCCAGGACAGCAGGGTGCCCTCACTGTCGGTGATACCGACCGCGACGCAGTCGAGCATCTCCAGCAGCTGCGTGGTGATCTTGTCGGCGGCGTCCTCGTCGAGGCCGGACCGCAGGTTGGGCGTCGCCTTCGACATGCGGTGCACCGCCTGCAGGACGGCGTCCTCGATGACGCTCGCCGGACGACGCAGCTTGACCAGCAGCACGGTGACGAAGATTCCGAGCAGGAGCACGAGAGCCCACGGAATGATCTGCGCTATCGCGAACCCGGACACGGCGTCCATGCTCTGCGCTCGGACAACCGGGTGCAAGGCTTTACTCCTACTTTCTGTCCAGTCGTGACCACCGACGGTGGGGCAGACCCTACTCACGGTCCGGGGGAAACCCGCATGGTCACCGTGTGCAACGCACGAGAGGGTGATGGGGCGAACCACTTCAGGGGGAGGGGCGAACGGATGTCCTGGCGTCGCGGAGCGTCACGAGGGATCGCCGTCGGGCTGGTGATGGCCGTGCTGGGGGTGGCCACCATCGGAACGGCCTCGGCCGCACGGCGGAAAGACGATGTGGACACCGCCGTCACGAAGCTCGTCACCGAAGGGGGTTTCCCTGGAGCGGTCGCGTACTACCGGGAGGACGGCCGGGTACGCCGGTACGCGGCGGGGGTCGCCGACACCGCGACCGGGGAGCCCGCGATGGCGTGGCAGCGCTTCCGCATCGCCAGCAACACCAAGGCGTTCGTGGCGACGGTGGTGCTGCAACTGGCCGGGGAACAGCGGCTGTCGCTCGACGACTCCGTCGAGCGATGGCTGCCGGGTGTCGTGCGCGGGCCAGGCTACGAACCTTCGCGGATCACCGTGCGGCAGCTGCTGAACCACACCAGCGGCGTCCACGATCCGGACCAGGTTTCGTTGCTCTACCCGTACTTCCACGGCCACCGGGACTTCGTGTACACGCCGGACGAGGTGATCCGGCGTTCGCTGGTGACCCCGCCCTCGTTCGCGCCGGGTGCCGGGGTTTCCTACAGCAACACGGGTTATCTGCTGCTGGGGAGGGTGATCGAACGCGTCACCGGGCACGACGTCGTCCGCGAGCTCCGGCAGCGGCTGCTGCTGCCGCTGGGCCTGTGGCACACCTCGTTCCCGACGACGTCGCCCCATCTGACCGGCCCGCACCTGCACGGCTACGACCTGAAGGGCGAGGACCTGACGACGTTCAGCCCGTCGTACGACTGGACCGCGGGCGCCATGGTGTCCACTGTGGACGACCTGGCGACGTTCCACCGCGCGCTGCTGGCCGGACGCCTGCTGCGGCCCGCCGAGCAGGCCACGCTCCGGCAGCTGGTGCCGAACGACGAGGGTGGGGCGTACGGCGCCGGGATCGAGACCTTCGACCTGCCGTGCGGCACGGTCTGGGGCAACACGGGTGCCGGCCCCGGGTTCTACAGCGTGTCGATGAGCAGCGCGGACGGGAGGCGTCAGGTGGTGCTCGTGGTGACGGTCTACGACCTGGCGGCGGACGCGGCCCATGCGCCGAAGGTGGTCCCGTCGAGCCCACTGCCCGCGCTGCGGACCGCGCTCTGCGGCTGAGCTGCCCGGCGCGATGCACTGAAGGCGTCCTTCACTGCGCTCACCGCACCGAAGGCGTCCTTCAGCGCATCCAACGCACTGAAAGCGTCCTTCCGACCCCAGGCGCGATGGCCACCAAATTCCCCCGCGCGGGTGAGCCCCGATACACCGAACTCCGGGGAGGCGGCGGCTCCCGCACTGGTCCGTGAAGGACTCCTTACCTACCTTGAGCGCCGCGAAGGAGTCCTTCACGGCCCTCCACCCGGACGGACCCCAGCCGCCGAACCGGGGCCACACTATGAGGGTGTCCCCCACCCGCTCCGGGGGGCGACCCCAAGACCATTCTATCGCCGGGGTAGGACGAGAACCCCGAAACGCGGCCAGACGGCCGGAGTTGTCCACAACCGGGGAATCGCTGTGGAAAACTCCGGAAATCCCCGGCGTGGCACCGCGAAACGCGGCTACTTCAGCAGCCGGGAGAGGCGACGGTCGGCCAGCGGTTTGCCGCCGGTCTGGCAGGTCGGGCAGTACTGAAAGGATTTGTCGGCGAACGAGATCTCGCGGATGGTGTCGCCGCAGACCGGACACGGCAGGCCGGTCCGGGCGTGCACCCGCAGGCCCGACCGTTTCTCGCCCTTGAGCCGCGCCGCGTCCTGCCCGACCGAGCGCGTCACCGCGCTGGTCAGCACTTCCTGCACGGCCGTCGCCAGGCCTTCCAGCGCCGCGGACGGCAGCTTCCCGGTCGTGGCGTACGGCGAGAGCTTGGCCATGTGCATGATCTCGTCGGAGTAGGCGTTCCCGATCCCGGCGATCAGCGACTGATCCGTCAGCGCCGTCTTGAGCCGCTCGGTCCGGCCCGCGAACAGCTCGCCCAGCTTCCCGGCGTCCAGCGACAACGCGTCGGGGCCCAGGCGCGCGATGCTCGGGACCTCGTTCGGGTCCCGCACGATCCACACCGCGAGGCCCTTCTTCGTCCCCGCCTCGGTCAGGTCGAACCCGGGACCGGCCGCGGCGTCGAGATGCACCCGCAGCGAGATCGGCCCCTTCCCCGGCTTCAGCGGCGCCGGCGAGAGGGCGTCCGACCAGCGCAGCCAGCCCGCCCGCGCCAGGTGCACCACCAGATGCAGATCACCGACCACCAGGTCGAGGTGTTTCCCGTGCCGGGTCGCGCCGGTGACCTCCTTGCCGTGCAGCTCGGTCCACGGCGGGGTCGCCGTCTTCAGCACACTCAGAGACGCGACGTCGAGCCGGAACACCGTGGCGCCCACGGCGTGTTCGCGCAGGTGATGGGCGAGGGCTTCGACCTCGGGCAACTCGGGCATACCGTCAGTCTCGCGCGTCGGCGCGTATTACTCCACCGGGTGCAGCGGACCGTCGAAATCCGGCAGCGAGTTCTGCTGGATGGTCTTCTGGATCCGCTTGACCTCACCCTGCACGGTGAACATGCCGCGGATCGTGCCGACCCACCGCTCCGACGGCCGGTCGCCGGTCATATCACCCTCGGTCTCCGCGACCACCGTCCACGGCCGCCGCAGGATCCACCGCAGGGGGAAGAACAACACCACGAGCAGGAGAGCCAGCAGCACGAACGCCGGCACCTTCACCTGGTCCGGCGTCCACACGACGAGTATCACGGCGAGCACCGCGGTCACCACGATCATCGCGATACCGGGACCGTAGCTGCCGGCGACGTCGTGTTCGAAGTTGTCCGCCGTCGCGGGCGCACGCCATTCCATCTGGGCACGGACCACCCAGTCGCGGCCATCCTCGCCGCGCACCAGCCGGTTCATTCAGTTGCCTCCCGGGCGCCGCTCAACGTGAGCGGGACCAACCGTACCGTGACCGCGGGCGCCGACGCGAGGCTGAAACCGGACAATCCGCTCCGGCTGAGCGATCGCCGCTGTTCAGGAGCCCGAGGTCGACGAGGAATAGGCCGATTCGGTGACAGTCTCCTGGGTGCTTCGCGACGTGCTCGACGTGCTCTGAGTGGTCCGGTGCACCCGGCGGGTCGTGGTCGTCTTCGTGGTCTTCGACGAGGAGCGCGAGGCCGTTTCCGAGCGCGACGTCGTCTCGGTCGTCGTGGTGGTCGAGGTCCGCGAACCGGTCGGTGTCGACGTCCGCGTCGGCCTGCTGCTCGACGTCGGCGTCTTGGTGCACACCGGCTTACCCGAATCCGTCGGCTCCGAGGTGAGGCTCGGCCGCGGAGACTCTGTCGCGCTCGGGTCCATCCTCGGCGTCGTCGACGAACTCGTGCTGGTCATGCTCGGCTGCGGACTGGGAAGATCGCCTCGCGAGGCTGTCGTACCGGTGTCCGGCCGCCCGGCCTCGCCACCGCGGTCCGACGGGACGTTCACCACCGGCAGCCTCGGCACCTCGGCCGCGCCGAGCGGGCCCTGCTGCCCCTCCTGTCCGGCGGGCTGCCCGGCAGGGACATGCGGATGCACGGCGGGCACCACGCCCCGCCCGTTCAGCCAGCCCACGCCGACCCGCGGCGGTTGCGGCGGCGGCTGCAGCGGTGACGGACCCGGCGGGAGGACGGCCAGCTCCGGGGCGCCACCACCCGGCAACCCGATGTCCTGCGACGGCTGCGGGCCGAACACCACCGGCCCCGCCGCGAAACCCACCGCACCGGCGGCCGCCGTCGAGGCCAGCGCCAGCCCCACCTTGACCTTCGAACCGAGGACGACGCTCTTGACCGTGGCCAGCACACTGCTCGCGGCGCCACCGAGCGAGCCGGCGGCGGGCACCAGCAGCACCAGCACCCCGGCGTGCGCCCGCAGCGACGAACACACGTCCAGCAGCTCGTCCTGCGTCGCGCGGCACGACGAGCACCCCAGCAGATGCGCCTTGATGCGCTCCGCCTCCGCGCCCGTCACGCTCCCCGCGGTGAACCCGCCGAGCTTCTCCACCACCGCCCGGCACGAGTCCGGGCCACGGTTCACCGAAAGATGTGCCTGCAGGTACGCCGCACGCAGCCCCTGCCGCGCACGCCGCGCCAGCGCCGCCGTCGCGTTCGCGCTCAACCCGAACTGGGTCGCCACCATCGCGGGCTGCTCGCCCTCGACCTCCGTCTGCCACAACACCGTGCGCCAGCGCTCCGGCAGGCTCGTGAAGGCCGTCGTGATCAACGTGTGCTCGGCCGCCCGCGAATGCGTGTCCGCACCGGGCCCGGCGTGGAAGTTCAGCTCGTCGTCACTGACCGGGACGTCCCGGCGCGCGCCGTGCCACTCCCACGAGACCCGCCGCGCCACCGTCAGCAGATAGGCCCGGACGTAGTCACGAGGCCCGGCACCCCGGCGCAGCGCCTGGAGCACCCGGAAGAAGGTCTCAGCGGTGATGTCCTCGGCCTCGGAACGATCCGACGCGAGGCTCTGCGCGAGTCTCCGGACCGCCGCGGCGTGCAGCTCGAACAGCTCGCCGAAGGCGGCGTCCTCGCCGTCCCGCAGCCGCTGCAACAGTGCCTGTTCATCGGATTCCGAGGCCGCTTGTGGCGGCACCGTGCCCAGCTCGGTCATCCGGCCCGGCACCTCCTCCCCGAAGGACTCACCAATCGCCTCGATTGGGGACACCATACGGAGCGATGCGGCCGTCGTCACCCCCTGTACGCCGGCTGTGACACCGACGGGACGACCAGGGGGCCGGTCACGAACGCCCCAACAGCCGGTGTAGTCTATGCCCCGTAACCACGACAGAGCGGTTACGAATGCGGATGTAGCGCAGCTGGTAGCGCATCACCTTGCCAAGGTGAGGGTCGCGGGTTCGAATCCCGTCATCCGCTCGCAAGTGGGCGGAGTGTGGTCAGCCTTCGGCTTTCCCTCGCTCTTGCTCGCCATTTCTCCCGGGGGCCGCGCCCCCGGACCCCCACGGTGCGGCAGGTAACTGTTGGCAGCGTGGGGATTTTTTTGTGTTCCCGTTCGGCGCTTGATGAGCCGCGATCTCTTGCTCCTTCCTTCCCGAAGTGCACGGTGCGGTCGTCTTGATCGGTCCGGTGTTGCATGGGGTGCGACGGGTGGGCTGAGTGACTGGTGGTCTGGACCATTTGGGGGTAGTGGCCGGGTTTCAGGTTGGGCTGGGTGGTGGTCTGAACCAGTTGGGGAATTGTTCACAATTCGTGACACCTGCTGTGAGAGGAGTCACATGCGTAAGCGTTTGCTGGGTTTGGCTTCGTTGACGGCTGCTGTGCTCGCCCTGCCGGTGGTGTTCGCCGGGGTGGCGTGGGGGCACGGGTACACGACTACGCCGGTGAGCCGGGCTTACAACTGCAAGACGGGTGCCGCGAAGAACTGCGGGCAGATTCAGTACGAGCCGCAGAGCGTCGAGGGGCCCAAGGGGTTTCCTTCGCGTGGGCCCGCGGACGGCAAGATCTGTTCGGCGGGGCTGAGCCAGTTCGGACAGCTCAACGACCAGCGCAACGGCTCGTGGCCGGCGTCGAAGCTGACCAGCGGGGCCGACTACACGTTCAAGTGGACGCTCACCGCGGCACACGCGACGACGAACTTCCGCTACTTCGTCACCAAGAACGGCTGGAACCCGAACGCGCCGCTGACCAGGGCCCAGCTCGAAACCGAGCCCTTCCTCACGGTGCCGTTCGGCGGGAAGCGCCCGCCGAACGCGGTGTCGCACAACGGAAAGCTGCCCAGCGGCAAGAGCGGGCGGCACATGATCCTGTCCGTCTGGGACATCGCCGACACCGGCAACGCGTTCTATCAGTGCGCCGACGTCACCTTCTGAAACCACGCCCGGGCGTCCGCCGGATCGGCGGGCGCCCGGCACGGTTTCGGGCCGCTCGCCCGGTTCGACACCGATTTTCACCGTGCATTCGCTGTTAGTTTGCCAGTTGCCACCTCATCAGGTGACTACCGCGAACGAGGGTGAGGCCCATGACCGAACTGACCCGACGCCGTCTGCTCGGCACCGCAGCGGGTGCCGCCGCCACCGCGGCCGCCGCCACACTGATGCCCCCGAACGTCCAGCGCGCGCTCGCCCAGGGCGCGCCGCGACACGGTTCGCTGCGCGACATCGAGCACGTCGTGCTGCTGATGCAGGAGAACCGGTCCTTCGACCACTACTTCGGCACGCTGTCCGGGGTGCGCGGGTTCAACGACCCGAACGCCGCGAAGCTGCCGAACGGCAAGCCGGTGTTCTACCAACCGGACTCGCAGAACCCGGCGGGCTACGCACTGCCGTTCCACCTCGACACGCACGCCACCAACGCGCAGAAGATCCCGTCCACCTCGCACGCCTGGCAGGTCCAGCACGACGCCCTCAACGGCGGCAAAATGGACAACTGGCTGCCCGCGCACCGCAAGGCCGACGGCAAGAACGGCCCGTACGTCATGGGGTACCACACCCGGGCCGACCTGCCGTTCCAGTTCGCGCTGGCCGAGGCGTTCACCATCTGCGACGCCTACCACTGCTCGGTGCTCGGCCCGACCTGGCCGAACCGGATGGTGTGGATGACCGGCACCGTCGACCCCGACGGCGAGCACGGCGGGCCGATCCTCGACAACAAGGCCCCGGCGGGCGGGTACACCTGGACCACCTACGCCGAGCGGCTCCAGAAGGCCGGAGTCAGCTGGAAGGTG
Source organism: Amycolatopsis sp. NPDC059027 (assembly GCF_042739735.1). Taxonomy (NCBI): domain Bacteria; kingdom Bacillati; phylum Actinomycetota; class Actinomycetes; order Pseudonocardiales; family Pseudonocardiaceae; genus Amycolatopsis; species Amycolatopsis sp. NPDC059027. The sequence continues at coordinate 110,133 of NZ_JBHYIK010000031.1, forward strand.
TACGAGCAGGCCGACACCTACGGCTGCAACATGCTCGAACAGTTCAAGAACTTCCGGGACGCGCCGAAGGATTCGCCGCTGTACGTCAACGGGCTCACGCACCGGCCCGAGGGGCAGTTCGAATACGACGCGCGGAACGGGAAGCTCCCGACCGTCTCGTGGATCATCTGCACCAGCACCGCGTCCGAGCATCCCGACTACACGCCCGCCGAGGGTGCCGCGTTCGTCGCCAGCAAGATCGACGCCATCGCGTCGAACCCGGACCTGTGGGCGAAGACCGTGTTCATCCTCAACTACGACGAGAACGACGGGCTGTTCGACCACGTCATCCCGCCGACCCCGCCCAAGGGCACGCCGCACGAGTTCGTCACCAAGACCTCGCCGGGCGGGACGAAGGGCAACGGCCTTCCCGTCGGCGCCGGGTACCGCGTCCCCGCGATCATCGTTTCGCCGTGGACCGCGGGTGGCTGGGTGTGCAGCGAGAACTTCGACCACACGTCGACGCTGCAGTTCCTGGAGAAGGTGACCGGGGTGCCGGAGCCGAACATCTCGGACTGGCGGCGGAAGACGTTCGGGGACCTGACCTCGGCGTTCCGCTTCGACGACCAGAAGGCGAAGCCGCCGACGCTGCCGGACACCAGCGGCCCGCTGACGCTCTCGCGCTACGAGCAGTCGCAGCTCCCGGCGCCGAAGTTCCCCGGCAAGGACCAGAAACCGCCGACGCAGGAGCCGGGCCAGCGCCCGCACGTCCCGCGCAAACCGCGCTGATCCGACGTGGGGGGGGGGGGGGGGGGCGGGGGGGGGGGGGCCCCCGCCGGGGGGGGGGGGGCCAGTCGGCCCGGCCGGGGGCGCGGGTGGGGGGGAGGGGGGCGGGGGAGAGGGTGCGGGCGCG